>CAIJOU010000390.1 GCA_903822375.1 Candidatus Hydrogenedentota bacterium | reverse complement strand
CTCCATAGCGGTCATACTTCTTGAATTCCACATGGCCGTCCATATACAGCACGTTGGCGCCGCCCGGAATGTGGTTGTAGTTCTCCACCTTCGTGGCCAACTGGTCGTACATGATAAAGACCGAACTTTGGGCTACGTTGGCCGAACCGGCGTTGTTGATGTCCGTAATCAGGAAGCGTTCCACACCCTCGCGCAGGCGGTAGATCTTGGTGCCGCCACCGTTGCCAAGGCCGGCCGGGGCGTCCACATCCTCGTCAGCGCCCGGGTAGGCACCGGTGATTGCAGCACTGTTGTACTGCATCAGCAGGCCGACATTGCTCGTCAGATGGTCCATTACCAGGCCCGTCTGGGTGGAGACCGGATCGTTTGCATTGACACTGCTGACATCGGCGCCCAAAACGCTCATGAGGCCCCAGAAGGCAAAGCTGCTTATGGCAGCCTGCGCCTTGTCGTTGTCCGTGATCCAGCCCATGTAACCGTAACTCTCGTCGATGGCGCGCGCGCATGCGCCGCCGTTGGTGGCCGCATAACCAAAGCACCAGTTGCCGTCGGGCCCGTGCGCCTTCTTGATACCCTCGGTCAATCCCGCCTTGGACGGGCAGAACGCGATCATCGGGTCGGTCAGATATTCGGGGTACAGGACGAATGAGTTGGGACCCGCATCGATGCAGAGGGTGTAGTCGCCGTTGTGGTCCCACGGCCCTCTTCGGTAGGTCCCCACCTGAAGCGGGGGAAATCCGCCTTTGGCCTCGTTGGAGTACATTTTGAACACCAGCCCCCACTGCTTGAGATTGTTCTGACAGGAGGAGCGCCGTGCAGCCTCGCGGGCGCGGGCAAGGGCAGGCAGCAGGATCGCCGCCAGAATGCCTATGATCGCGATTACCACGAGCAGTTCGATCAGGGTAAAGCCACGTCTCTTTGTGTAATGCATGATGTAGTCCTTTCAACCCTGCTTTAGCCGCGTCCGGCCTGAAGCACCGCGTACGGCCGCGCCACCCAGGGTTATGAGTGACGCACACTCAGGATGCAACCACTTCACATAAAATATAAGGCACAATTGGAACTGCCAATCGTCACGAAAATGGAACCCCGCATTCGAATATATTTCACGCCCAGTTTAACACTTTGCATGGAGCATTTTATTCATTTATGACAACGCCGACATGTAGGTCCAGTTACCCATATTGCCACGCTTCCCGAATTCTGTCAAGACGGCTATTGGGCGCACCAATATGCCGCTCAAACCCAGTGTCGCATGTTTCGCTTGACACCCGGCTCCGGCGGCACCTTGACGTTCCGCGCCGCTGCCGATACACTGCCTGTATGCTACGGGATTTGGGGTTGCACCCCCGAAAGGTGTCCAGATGGCAATTTTCCGGCCTTTCACGCTGATGCTGGCATGCCTGTCCATGCTGGCCCTGTCGTTCACGGCTTTCGCCGCCGAGCCTCCCCTTCGGCGGCTGCTCGTCAACAATGACGGCACCAACTTGTTCTGGCGCAAGGACCTGACGCCGGACATGGTCAAGGTCCATGCGGCGGAATGCCCCGACGCGGTAACCACCTATCTGCTCTGCCCCAACGGCATCCAGAAGATGATGTATCCCGGGGAGGTGGAGGAACTGTCCACGCGCGGCGCGCTGCCGGAACTGGTCAAGGCGGGCGAGGACCCCTTCGGCCTTTTCTTGACCGAATTAAAGACGCGCAAGATGGAGGTGTTCATCACCTACCGCATGAACGAGGTGCACAACGTCGACAAGAAGGACCCCGACCTGTCCAAATTCTGGCGCGAACACCCGGACTGGCGCGTCGAGCCGGGCGCGCCGCTGGGCAACTGGATGGCGCAGTGCCTCGACTATTCGCACGGCGAAGTGCAGGAGCGCGCCGTGGCGCAGATGTGCGAGCTGCTTGAAAAGTACCGGCCCGACGGCATTGAACTGGACTGGATGCGCTTTCCGCGCCACCTCTCGGGCGATGCGGAAAAAGTCTGGATGAACCGCGGCATGCTCAGCGATGTGGTCGCGGCCGTGAAGCTCAAGGCAGACGAACTGTCCGGACGGCTCGGACGGCCTGTGCGCGTGGCCGTGCGCATCCCCTCGAGCATGGCCGGATGCCGCGCGCTCGGCGTCGACCTCGCCGACTGGACCAAGCGCAGGCTGGTCGATTTCGTCACCGCCGCGCCCTTCCTCGCGTCCGACTTTTCCATGCCCCTCGGGGAGATGCGCGCCGCCATGGGCGACGCCAAGGTGCCCATCTACGGCTGTATCGAGTTCGGCTACAGCGGCAAGCCCCACACCGAAGCCACGCTGCACGCCGCCGCGCTCGGCCTCTACGATTCGGGTGCCGACGGCATCTACCTTTTCAACTTCCCCTGCTGGCGCGAAACGCAGGAAGCCCCGCCCTGGTCCTGGGTGCCCCAACTTAAAGATCCCGCGCTGCTCGCCTGCAACACGCTCGAATTCCCGCTCATCAACAGCACCAACCGCGTGCCCAACATAGACCTGCCCGCGCCGCTGCCCGTCACGCTCCAGCCCGACGAGAGCAAGACGCTGGCTCTGACGCTGCCGAAGGCAGCGGTCACGGGCTTTGAAAAAGTGATGATCGCCGAACTGAAATGCGAACCCACTAATGGCGTCGAGACGAAGCTCAATGGCGAGGTTCCTTCCGCTAGCGCCGTACGTCCGGGTGAGAACGCGGTCGAACTGCGCAACACGGGCAGCGAAGCCATGACTGTGACCGAGACATGGTTGGCGCTCGACCTGCCCTCAGTGCCGCCCACGGTGTTTCCCGAGTTAAAACCGGACCAAGGGGTTCACGTTTCACCAGAAGGTTCGGACAAGAATCCCGGCACCTTGGAGAAACCCTTACAGAGCCTCAATTGCGCCCTAAACGCGGTCAGTGACTATAAGAACCCTACCATCTGGATGCATGCGGGCACGTACAAGTACGAAGGAACCGGTGCATTCGATTGCCCCTTTGAGCCCGGTCACGACAGGCCCCGTGAGGACATCCTCTATCTACGGGCTTGGCCAGGCGACAAGGTGGTCTTCGACAAGGGTGTCTCGGTCAAGGGCTGGAAACCCATCGAAAATGGTCTATGGGAAGCCCCCAGCCAACTGTACGTAGGACAACTGCACGTTAATGAAGTACGCGCGCATCGGGCGCGCGGCGCTTTTCCTGAAGGCGCGGAGTTGTGGGGCGACACAGACCATATCGACGGCGTGGCCGGCTATCGCCTTCCCGACGATTCCATGACCCACTGGAAGAACACTGACGCCATGTGCCTGGGATACTTTACTTCATGGGCGCACATGACCTGCCCGGTGGCTGGAATCAAGAAGGACGGGGATGGGCACGCCATCCTGCTAATGAGTCAGCCCGCCTTCTATGTGGGACTGCACAAGGAGGGAGTACAGATCGGTAATCCTGCCTACATCGAGAATGCGCGGGAATTGCTGGATGAACCCGGAGAATGGCACCAAGACTCCAAGACAAAGACAGTATACTATCTGCCCCGCGAGGGGGAAGACATGGCAACAGCTGAAATCGTTGCAGGAGGAGGTCCGTTCCTGTTTCGCAGGGTTGCCCATATCTGGTTTGAGGGCATTACGTTCGCCAACGGCGCCGGGAATGCCGATGCGGGCAACCACATGGACATGCAGGCTAACTTCGCTATTCTAAGCTCCAGAGGGGAAGGGGTGTTCGAGCGTGACGGAAAACTTGCCATCATACATAATGAATACCTCCAACGCGGTGCCAACCTGTATTTCTTTCATGCGAAAGATTGCCGGTTCATTAATTGCACTTTCACGCGCTTGGGCGGGGCAGGCGTTAACATTGAGGCGGGTTCACAGGGGATTGTCTTCGACAAATGCCTGTTTGAAGACATCGGTGAAAACGCAATACAAATAGGCGGTGTGCGTCAGGAAGACCATCACCCGTCAAGTCCAGACAGTGTCACCCGCGACAACGTGATCACCAACTGCACCATCCGCAACTGCGGCGCGGAATTTGAAGGCAGCGTGGGCATTTTCGTGGGCTATGCGAACGGAACGGTGATCTCGCACAATGAGATTTATGACCTGCCCTATTCGGGCGTGTCGGTGGGATGGGGCTGGGGCGAGGAGGATGCGGGTGGCGGGGCCTATCCGATTCCGTACACCTATGCGACGCCGACGCCCTGCGGTGCGAACCGCATCGAGTACAACCACATTCACCATGTGATGCAGAAGCGCGATGACGGCGGCGCCGTCTACACGCTGGGCAACCAGCCGGGCACGGTCATCCGCGGCAATTATATTCACGACAACGGCCCGGGCAAGCCCGGCGGCATCTATCTGGACGAGGGCAGCGGCTTTATCGAAATCACCGGCAACGCCGCGCATGACATTGCGAACCCGATGAACTACAACAACGCCGCGCAGGACCGCAGGGCCACCTGTTTCGAACATGACAATGCTTTTGGCCCCACACCCGGTGACAAGGATTTCCCGGAAGAGACGGCCAGACACGCGGGGCCGGAAAAGCGTTAACTCCGCCCGGCTTTGTTTGCGCATAGAGCCTTCCAGGCATCAAAGGCGCCGGCCACTGTCGGACGCGGATGTCCAGAATCCGGACAGCATAGTGTCCAATTCTTGTACATCCCCGGCGCTTCAGAATTGCGTCGCCG
>CAIJOU010000389.1 GCA_903822375.1 Candidatus Hydrogenedentota bacterium | reverse complement strand
TGTGACTTTCGGAAACGCCTCCCTGGCAAGCACGACCGCCGCGATAACGGCACCGGCCGCAGTCCGTGCGAACTTCGCAATAAACACCTACGCGCTTACATCCTCCATTTCCGGCGGGGAGGCTTCAGGCTACATCACGCCTGGCGAGACAGTAAATCACGGGACAGGCAAGACCTTCACGATAACCGTCTATTCGAACTACCATCTGGACAAAGTCCTGGTGGACGGCGAACAGGCAGCTGTAGTGACGGTGAATCCGACCACCTGGACATACGCATTCGAGAATGTCACCGGGGCGCATACGATACGGGCTTTCTTCGCGGTCGATGAGAACGGGCCGATAAAGATGAACCTGACATCCGGCTTCGCAGTCCTTGCCGGCAGCGCCGTCACCGACAGCGGCAGTTCCGCAATTGCCGGTGATGTCGGGCTGAGCCCGGACTTCCTTTCATCCATTGCCGGATTCTCCGAAACGCTGGACGCCTCGGGCCTGTTTGCGACATCCGCCGCCGTGACCGGTAAGATATATGCCGCCGACATGGCGGCACCGACCCCTGTAACCCTGGCGTGGACCAAGGGCGACCTGGCGAACGCCTACGCGGCCGCGGAAGCACGGGCTGCAACGAAAACCCTAGACAGCAACATTTTACTCCCCGGAGTATACCACATATCCGGAAGCGGGCCGTTCACAATAAGTTCAGACCTCGCGCTTGACGCGGGCAACGATCCGAACGCCGTCTGGGTTTTCCAGATGGCCTCGGATCTCACCGTCGCCGCCGACCGCAGGGTCGTCCTGCTCAACGGCGCGAACGCCGCCAACATCTACTGGCAGGTGGGCGGCTCGGCGGACATCGGGGCGAACGCCGTCTTCCATGGCAATATCATGGCATACCAGTCGATCACGCTTCAGAACGGCGCAGCCCTGACCGGCAGGGCTCTGGCGCAGAACGGCGCGGTCACGCTGGACGGCAACACCGTGTCGGTGCCGCCCGCCATCGCGATAACGGCGATCGCCGGTTTGCACGGTTCGATATCGCCGGCTGGAGTTGTGTCGGAGTTCGCACCCGGGACGCCGCTGTGGTACGGTGCGCCGGTGCCTTTCACGATAACCCCGGCAACAGGCTACCATGTGGCGGACGTCCTGGTCGACGGCTCGTCCGTCGGGGCGGTTTCAAGCCACATCCTGGAGGTCACAGGCAACTTCCATGTCATTTCCGCGACTTTCGCATTGAACGACGTGCAGATCCAGACCGATGTGAGCTCCCTGAATGTGAATGAAGGTTCGACCAACAGCTTCCAGGTGCGGCTCACGGCGCAGCCGACCGAGGGCAGGACCGTCACCGTGGCGTGGACATCAGGGGATGCGGACATTTCCGTGACGGGCGGCGGGAGCCTTGATTTCACCGCCGGCAACTGGAACACGTACCAGACGGTCACCCTAGCCGCGGCGGAAGATGCGGACGCGACGGACGGCACCGCCACAATCACCTGCTCGGCGCCGGGTTCCGCCAGCGTGACGGTCACGGCGACCGAAGTGGACAACGACACCACCCTGACAGTGGCGAACGACGGCTTCGGGACTACAGTCCCTTCCGGCTCCCTTGTCGTCGGCAAGTCTGCGGCTACGCCGATCGCCGCGACCTTCACGCCCGGCTACCATTTTGTGAACTGGACAGTCGCAAGCGGTACGGCAGACCTGGCTGATGCGAACTCCGCAAGCACAACGGTTGCGGTAACGGCCCCGGCGACGGTCCGTGCGAACTTCGCATTGAACAATGTGCAGATCCAGACCGATGTGGCCGCGCTTAATGTGAATGAAGGCTCGACCAACACCTTCCAGGTCCGGCTCACGGCGCAGCCGGCCGGGGACAAGGTCGTCACCGTGGCGAGGACATCCGGGGATGCGGACATCTCAGTGTCCGCCGGGACGAGCCTGACTTTCACCATTGGCAACTGGGGCGCATACCAGACCGTCACACTCGCCGCAGCCGAGGATGCCGACACCCTGAACGGCACCGCCACAATCACCTGCTCTTCGGACGGTTCCGGCAGCGTGACGGTCACGGCGACCGAAGTGGACAACGACACCACCCTGACAGTCACAAGCGGCCCCAACGGCTCCGCCACCCCTTCCGTGGCGACTGTCGTAACCATGTCTGCGGCGACACCAATCATCGCCACCCCGGCGATTGGCTACCACTTCACGGGCTGGACCATCACGGACGGTATTGTGACTTTCGGAAACGCCTCCCTGGCAAGCACGACCGCCGCGATAACGGCACCGGCCGCAGTCCGTGCGAACTTCGCAATAAACACCTACGCGCTTACATCCTCCATTTCCGGCGGGGAGGCTTCAGGCTACATCACGCC
>CAIJOU010000388.1 GCA_903822375.1 Candidatus Hydrogenedentota bacterium | reverse complement strand
TCCCGAGGAGCCACTTCATCCCCACCACCAGGTTGGGTTGGGGCGTTTCGATGACCAGGTGAAAGTGGTTGCGCATCAGGCAATACGCATGGACCTGCCAGCCAGTCTTGCCACACACCTCGGTCAGCGTCTCCAGCATCCGCTCCCGGTCCTGGTCATCCTTAAAGATCGCCTCCCGCCGGTTGCCCCGATTCGTCACATGATAAATCGCCCCAGGATATTGAATGCGCAGCTTCCGAGCCATGAACCCAGCTTGGCCTCACCACGCCTGTTGGCGCAAGCAAAACATTACCATCTCATTAACTGACACCCGCCCTAATGGGTGCCCCCTTTAAGGGCGCAGACGTTCCTTGCTCGCCGCGTGTTTGTGTGTGAAGGTTTATTTTGTATGGCAACAAGGACCAAAGAAGCAATTATAACCGTGCGGCTCACGGCCCGGGAAAAAGGGAACCTGGACGCCGACGCGCGCATGAAGGGCCTTCCGGCCGGCACGGCGGCGGCGGCCTATATTGCCGAGGGCGTGCGGCGGAGCCAGTTTCCGGCGGTGGAATTCCGCAACGGCTCTCCGGGGCGGGTGGCCTATCTGGTCGGCAGCCGCTGGCCCGTATGGATGATTATCCAACTGGTAAGAGAATTGGACGGCGACAGCGAGCGCGCCGCCACGGAAATCCGCAAGCCCGTCGCCCTGGTGAAAATGGCGCTGGCCTATGCCGACGCCCATCCGGAAGAAATAAACGACTGCCTGGCACTCCACTCCCACCGCGATTTTGAAGGGATGAAGCAGATTCTGCCCGGGTTGGAGTTGCTTTGAAAATCAAACTGTTGCTCGATGTCCATATCACGCCGAAAGTGGCGGTGGCGCTAAAACGCCGGTTTCCGGCGCTGGACGTCAAAAGCATTCATGAGACGGACTGGGCGGCGCTGCCCGATGAAGTGTTGCTGGAATTCTTGGACGCGGAAAACCGCGTGCTCGTGACCCGCGACTCTACGCCGACAGCAAACGACTCCGGCAAGCCGACACGCGCGGCCTCATCCACCGGCTGATTCAGGTTTTGGAAAGACACGGCAACGAAGATTTCAAGTGCCGCTCCGGTTGGCTCTGACCTTTGCCCTAAATCCGGCAGTTCAGAAACCGCGGGTAACACGGATGACACGGATGGGAACAGGGTTCGTCATAAAGTTAATGAGGTTGTCATGTTTCCAGGTGGCCCGCTTGACTTCTTCTACGCTCCACACAACCAAGTAGCAAGCACCGTCATGAACATTACAATCTCATGCACTGACCCCCTTTAGGGCAAGTCAGCCCCGTAGGGGCGACATGGTGCGGGCGGCAAACCGTGAGGCAATAGACATGTCGCCCCTACGGGGCTGGATCATCCGAAGCACGCCCGTTCTATAAACATGCCGCCCCTGACGGGGCTGGGGGCGCCGTTGGGTGGTCGGTTCATAATTCGCCCTCCCGAAACGTGTTTGATTTGGGGGAGGTGCGTCGAGTTTGAATCCGGTGGTCTGACAAGAGCCCCTTGCCTGCCGCCCGTTGGGGTTGGCCGCTACCGGACGCCTTTCGCCAGGGCAGCTCGTGCTTGGCTGCAGGCGCCAAAACCATCATCGCCCGCGACGCCGATCTGACCGTGCTGCAGAAGCCGTTCGGCATTCGGATTCTCACCCCGCGCGCCTGGCTCGCC
>CAIJOU010000387.1 GCA_903822375.1 Candidatus Hydrogenedentota bacterium | reverse complement strand
AATATGGAGTGCGGTGGCAAAGCGCAGCGGCGACACCGCTTTGGCTTGCACTTGGTAACAACGCCATCCTTGGCGGTCCGTCCAGCCAAAGCGGTGTCGTTGCCACCGCACTCCAAAATTGGCCGTTTCGCTTTGCCAACCCCATGATAGACTGCTGCTGCATCCTTCATTCCTAATTCGTAATTCTCAATTCGTAATTCCCCAACCCCTGCCTTTCTGTTAAAATAGCCCCGTTTTCAAAGAAGGTGTTATCCCATGTCCCCATGTGTCCGTGAAATGTTGGAGGAGCGGGAGGCGCAAATCCTGGCGCCCGGCGCGTGTCTGGCGCGAAACAGCCGCGGCCGTGCGGTGCCGGAGGTCGAGGACCCATACCGCACCGCGTTCCAGCGCGACCGCGACCGCATCCTGCACACCAAGGCGTTCCGGCGGCTCAAGCGCAAAACGCAGGTGTTCCTCGCGCCCGAGGGCGACCACTACCGCACCCGGCTGACCCACACGCTGGAGGTGGCGCAGATCGCGCGCACCATCGCGCGGGCGCTCTGTCTCAACGAGGATCTGACCGAAGCGATTGCACTCGGCCACGACCTCGGCCACACGCCTTTTGGCCACGCCGGCGAGCGTGTGATCGCCGCGGAACTCCCGGAAGGGTTTCGCCACTACGAACAGAGCCTGCGCGTGGTGGACAAACTGGAGCGTCGCGGCGCGGGACAGGGGCTTAACCTGACTTGGGAAGTGCGCGACGGCATTTTGCGCCATTCCGCGGGCAAGTCCTTCGTCTTTGGAGAGAAACCGAAGGACGGTCCGGCCACGCGCGAGGGGCTGGTCATCAGCGTCGCCGACATGATTGGTTATCTCAACCACGACATCGACGATGCCATCCGCGCCGGCGTGCTGACCACTTCGGACCTGCCCAGGGCCGCCATCAAGGCGCTCGGCGAAACGGTGTCGGAGCGCATAGACCGGATGGTCGTGGGCGTGATCGAGGGCAGTCAAAGCGGCGAGGTTGGCGTGGTGCCCGACGTGGCCGCGGCGATGGTGGAACTGCGCAACTACATGTATGCGAGCGTCTATCCCTGCGGGCTGATTGACTCCGAAATCCGCAAGGCCGAGCGGCTCCTGCGCGAACTCTATCAGCATCTGCTCGAGTACCCGACCGAGGAGATTCTGGAGGGCGATCCTGAAGACTCCCTGCAGCGGCGCACGGCCGATTTTGTGGCCGGCATGACTGACGAGTACGCCATGCAGCTTTACAAGGAATTGGTGCTGCCGAGGCCGTGGCGGGGATGAACGCGGCCCCTGTCGGCGTGGTAAGCGGTTCGGGTATGGAATTGGAACTGCTGCTGGACACGGTCGAGGCGGAAATTCCCTTTGCCAGCCTGCCCGGCATGCCCGCGGCCCATGTGGCGGGGCACGGCGGCCAATTTCTGCGCGGCGCCCACGCGGGCCGTCCCCTGTTTCTGCAATGCGGTCGCAACCACCTCTATGAAGGATACAGTCCCGACGAGGTGGCGCGTGGCGTGGACGTGATGGCGGAGTGGGGGGCCGAAACCGTCATCTTCCTCAATGCCGTCGGCGCTTTGCAGCCACACCTGAAATCAGGCGAGCTGGTCGCGGCAAATGAGTTGTGGGCTTGGCCGTTCATGCGGCATGCCCTTCCTCCGGTGCAGCGTCCCGACCTCATCCTGTCCGGCTGCGACCACACGGGTGCCTGCGTGTGGATGCACGGCCCCTGTTACGAAACCCGCGCCGAAATTGATCTGCTGCGCCGTTCCGGCGCTGCCGTCGTGGGGATGAGTCTCGTTGCCGAACTCGTCCGCTGCCGCGAACTGGCCGTGCGTTCCGCCGTGGTCTGCTGCGTGGCCAACCAGTGCGGCGGGTCGGAACCCCTTTCCCACACGCATGTGCTGGAGAACATGCACGCTGCCGCCGCGCGCATCCGTGCCTGCATCAGCGGGGCCTTGTCCGCGGGTTGACCCGGCCCTGTCTTTCAGTCCGTCTCGGAACGGTAATAGAAATACATGCAGATAAGACAGAGGCTTGTGAACAGGTGCCAAAAGCTGTGCCCCTGCAGCCACGCGTCGCCGGCGGGAAAGAACTTTCCTGCAACATCCAACTGTCGGCATGCCGCCGCCAGCACCAGCATGGACGTCCCCGCCAGCAGCCAGCGCGACGCCAGTTGCGTGCGCTGCCGGATGCGGTCCAGCACGCCAAACGCCAGCACCGCCAGAATCAGCCCGGGCAGCACCACGTCGGAAGACATGGACCACTTGTAGATGAACAACAGCGCGCTCGCCGCCACGGCGAGTACGCACAGCACCGGCCATGTGGGCCGTTCCGTGCCCCCAAGGGAGAGCTCGGGCCATAATCTGCCGATGTTCAAGGCGATAAGCGCCACCAGCGGCGAATACATCGCCGCCACGTCAAGCTGCTGTCCCCGGTAGCTCAGTGATGCGTGGAACAGGCCGCTGCCAAACCCCAGATAACAGCAGGTCGCACCGAACAGGATGCTCATGGCCGGGGTGGATACCAGGTAGCCGTCGTTGCTCTGGGCGCGCCGGCGCGCGTCATGCACGCCCAGAACGATGGCATAAAGCCCCACGGCCACGTAGAACATGTTGGACCACGTGTTGGCCCGGGTCCGAAAGACCGCGTCGATATGGACCGCCTCGGCATAAACGGGATGGCGCAGTTCCCCTCCCTCGCGCCAACCGGACCACACATCGCTTCCCTGAAGTGCAGACTGCATTCCCAGCAGCAAAATGGTGAGCGCCAGAAACAGGCCCCATACCCAGCCATGAATCCGGTTGGGAAAGGGTTCGAGTTTCATCTTTCGCCAACAGGCTTCACATTGCGGTGTCTCAGCCATGAATCCTCCTCTGTAGGACAGCCGTCCCCGGCTGTCTCCGGGTGTCGGTGTTTCTTTTGGACTGCATTCACCCCCCTGCCGTTTCGATTTGCCCCGTCCGGGACGGCGGGGCTATGCTCAATGGGTCCGCACCGCGAAACGGCGCAGTGCGCAACAGGGAAACAACGGCCATGCAGGGTTTCAGGGAAGAACAGCGCTTTGCCCCGTGGGTGTACTGGATCGCAGTAATTACCGCCTTGGCGGCACTCATCGCGCCGCCGGTGGCGGCCACGCTTGCCAGGGACCCTACCGCAGTCATACCCGTTTTGCTGTTGGAGTTGTTCGTGACCGCCCTGATGGCCCTTCCCTTCAATCTGCTGTTCATCGTCACTGAGGTCACGGAACAGGAGGTCGTGGTCTCTTTTGGACGCTGGTTTACGTTCTATCGCAAGCGCATCCGGCTCGATGACATCGCAGAAGCCCGCCCCGTATACTACCGCCCCATCTGGGATGCGGGCGGTTGGGGTATCCGTTGGGGCCGGTTCGAGGGGAAGCGTTGTGCGTTCCTGAACGCGCGCGGTGACCGGGGCGTGTTCTTGCTTTATGGTTCGGAGAAACGTCTAATCATCGGTTCGCAGGAACCGGAACAACTCGCCGACGCAATACGCAAGGCGGTGGGCATGTCGAGATGAGAATCATTGGCTTTGTCGCTTGCTCTTGCTCTTAATCTAATCTTGCGCTAATTCTCTTTCCCTTCGACCACAATCTTTCCGCAGATCGCAGGAATGACCGAGTGGATGCCAACAGCCAAGGAAGGGATGTCGGGATCGTTTGGAATTAAGAGCAAGATCAAGAGCAAGTACGAACAATCGGGAGAATGGACAATGCGAGGGATGACGACGGTCTGTCTGGTGGCGGCACTTTTCCTGACGGCGGGCTGCGCCGCGACAAAGGCGGCAGCCGGGGGCAAGAAGGCGGGACCGGAAACGAAACAGGCCGTGAAACCGGTGAAGGAGGAGGTCAGCGTGGTGGACAACTCAAGACTGCTCTCCTCCAAAGACTATGAGGCCAGAATCAAGGCGACTGGCGGCCGTGTGGACTTTGTCTTCGGCAAGGATCGGCCCTTTGCGCAATGTCACGCCTCCACAGTGGTGCAAACTGCCGACGGAACGCTCATGACCGCATGGTTTGGCGGCACCGAGGAAAAGAACCCGGATGTGAGCATCTGGATGTCCCGCTTTGTCAACGGCGTCTGGTCCGCTCCCGTTCGTGCCGCACGCGTGCAGGAGTGCGCACACTGGAATCCCGTGCTGTTCACCGACGCCGAGGGGGCCACACACCTCTTCTTCAAGGTTGGCCCCGAAATCCCCTACTGGCAGACCTACTGGATGACCACCACCGACCACGGACAAACCTGGTCCGCCCCGAAAGAACTGGTGCCCGGCGACAAGGGCGGCCGCGGCCCCGTGAAAGACAAGCCGATCATCCTGTCCGACGGCACGTGGCTCGCGCCGGCGTCCACGGAACTTGGTGGCTGGAAGCCCTTTGCGGACCGCTCCACCGACCACGGCGTCACCTGGACGCGCTCGGCAGATTTCCAGAGGGACAAATCCAAGCTCCCCGGTGTGGGCGCCATTCAGCCCACCTTCTGGGAGTCCCCGAAAGGCGAGGTTCATGCGTTGCTGCGCACGGCCGGCGGCCATATCTGGCGCGCCGATTCCAAGGACTACGGTCAGAGTTGGAGTTCGGTATATGCCACGCCGCTGCCCAACAACGACAGCGGCATCGACCTGCTGCGCTATGACGACGGCCGGCTGTTCTTGGTGTACAACCCCGTGGCCAAGAACTGGGGGCCCCGCACCCCGCTCGACCTGGCCATGTCGGCCGATGACGGGAAGACCTGGACCACCCTTGCCCACTTGGAAGATGACCCGAATCTGGAGAGCGAGTACTCCTATCCCGGCATCGTCCGCACGCGTGACGGCGTTGCCATCTGCTACACCTACAACCGGGACAACGTCCGTTGCTGGCAGATTCCGGCGAAAGTGCTGGAGTAGCGGCGGGAGAACCATCCGTGGCTGACCCCAAGCGCATATTGCACATCGACATGGACGCGTTCTTCGCGTCCGTTGAGGTGGTGCGCAACCCGTCCCTGCGCGGCAAGCCGGTGGTTGTGGGCGGCGACCCGGAGGGCACGCGCGGCGTGGTCTCCAGTGCGTCCTACGAGGCGCGCCAATTCGGCGTGCGCTCCGCCATGCCGATCGTTCAGGCGCGAAAGCTCTGTCCCCAGGCAATCTTTCTCCGGGGCAGCCACGGACTTTATGGAGAGGTGTCGCGGCACATCCATGAAATACTGGAACGCGTCGCGCCGCTCGTGCAGATGGCCTCGATAGACGAGGCCTACATCGACATCACTGGTTCGCTCAAGCTCTTTGGCGGGGACGAGGCCATCGCCCGCAAAATCAAAGCCGACATACGTGCCGAAACCGGGCTGCCCTGCACCGTGGCCGTAGCCGCCAACAAACTGGTGTCAAAGGTGGCCGCGAACGAGGCCAAGCCCGACGGCCTGCTGATCATACCTTTGGGCGGGGAGGAGGCGTACCTTGCCCCGTTGCCCGTGCGCAAACTGCCCGGCATGGGTCCCAAGACCTGTGAAGTTCTGGAATCCATGGCCATTCTGACCGCCGGCCAACTGGTGACCGCCTCCATGGCGCTGCTGGAACCGGTCTTTGGCCACCAGATGGCGATGGTCCTGCGGCACACCGCCCAGGGCTTTGGCTCTGATGAAGTGAACCTCGACCGCACACCCAAGTCCATCAGCCGCGAGACCACCTTTCCCCGGGACCTGACCGACTGGCAGGAGATTGAAACGATCGCCGGCCAGTTGGCGGAGCACTGCGCCCACACCCTGCGCGAGGAGGGCTTGGAGACGCGGCGCGTCACGATCAAAGTGCGCTATGGCGATTTTGAGACCAAGACCTTCGCTTTGACGCTCAACGAGCCCACCACCATCGACGCCCATATCATTGCCGCCGTGCGTGAACTGGTGCCCAAGGCCAAAGAACGCCGCGCCCGCGTCCGCCTGATTGGCGTCAACCTGTCCAACCTGTCCTGGAACCAGCACCAGATGTCCCTGTTCACCCGGGAAAAGGATGAGAAGTGGGAGCGGGTCATGAAACAGGTGGACACCGTTCGCGACAAGCACGGCTTTGATGCGTTGCGTTTGGCGCGGGGCGCCAAGCCGGACAAGAACAAACACCCGCCCTGCCGGTGAGCCCGTTTGTTTGATTGCGCGGCGTGCATCACGCCAAATCCACTCCCTCCAGACAAGAATGCAACCCCTCTTCCTTTATTCTATAAGACACAATATATTGATTTAGCTTTTGAAGAAGGCTGGGCGGCTTGATACAACATATTGTGTAATATTTTGCTATTCGGTTGAATGAGAACAAAATATAGGCTTATCGCATTTTATTGTACTTGACAAGGCGCTATATGTTGTGGTATGGTTGCGTCGGTGTTTGAGACGATTACGCTTAGCCCAGCGTAGGTCGAGGCAACCCATGCAGCCCAGGGACCTCGAACACTTGACAGAATATGTTT
>CAIJOU010000386.1 GCA_903822375.1 Candidatus Hydrogenedentota bacterium | reverse complement strand
GATTATCAGATGTACACCGGAGCCGCGTCGCCCCACAATTTCAACGGGTTGGTACGTCATTATTTTCTGCGACACCAGCCGAACGAGGCGGATATCCAGGTAAACCTGGCATCAAAGGCTCACCGAAAAGCCCAGAGCCACGAGATCGCCAAGCATGCTCGACCGCGCATTCAGGAGATCGCCCGGAAATACAACGCCCGGGTCAAGGTGGCGGAAGTGCCGCCCGGCCCGCCCGTGCTGCAGACGCTGGTGGCGGAAATCTACGGTCCTGATTATGCGGGACAGATCACCCTGGCAAAACAGGTTGAGAAGGTGTTTGACAACACCGACGGCGTGGTGGACACAGACACCTTTGTGGAGGATGACCAAATCAAGTTCCGCCTAGCCGTGGACCAGGAAAAGGCCGCACTGAACGGAGTGTCGGTGGAGCAGATAAACGCCACGCTGCGCATCGCACTAGAGGGCATGGGCGCAGGCTTGGTACACAAGCCGTCCGAGAAGGAAGACGTACCCATTTTCCTGCGCCTCTCCCGTAGTGAGCGGTCTGGAATAGACAGCCTAAAAGAGATTAAGGTTGTCGGCACACAGGGTAATATGGTCTCGCTGGGGCAGCTTGTGAAGGTAGAGGAGTCGGTGCAGGACAAGAGCATCTACCACAAGAACCTTATGCCCGTCGTGTACGTGACGGGCGACGCCGGCGGCAAAGGAGAAAGCCCCGTATACGTGATCTTTGGACTACAGAAACAACTGGCTGCGATGAAGGCTCCCAACGGCGCGGCCATCACGCAGTATTCCACGCAGCAGCCCTTTTCCACCGGGGAATACTCTGTGAAATGGGACGGGGAGTGGTTTGTCACCTATGAGGTGTTCCGGGACATGGGCATCGCCTTCGCCGCGGTGCTAGTCCTGATATTCATCCTTGTCGTGGGTTGGTTCCAGTCGATGAAGACGCCCTTTGTTATCATGGCCGCTATTCCCTTCTCGCTGGTGGGCATTCTTCCCGCTCACTGGCTCATGGGCGCGTTCTTCACGGCCACCTCCATGATCGGATTCATCGCCGGCGCGGGGATCGTGGTGCGCAACTCGATCATTCTTGTGGACTTCATAGAACTGCGCCTGGCCGAAGGCATGCCGCTGGCCGAAGCGGTGGTGGATGCGGGCGCGGTACGTTTCCGGCCCATGCTGTTGACTGCGGCGGCGGTGATCGTGGGGTCATCAGTGATCCTTTTCGACCCGATTTTCCAAGGACTGGCGATCTCGCTGATGGCAGGCGAAGTGGCGTCACTCCTCCTGTCCCGAATGGCAGTCCCCATTCTCTTCTATCTCTCAAAACGCCACGAGATAAAATCGGCGTAAACCGGGCATGCGCCTGAGAGGATGTTCGCTATGCAATCGACATCACAAAGTGCTGAGACCGGTCCGGCACCCTCGAAGCAGGCAAATGTAAAGCCCCCAGATATTGCCTCTGCGTCCGTTCCCGACACGCTCACGGCGCTCCACGTGAACCCCGACGCGGGGCTCACAAACGCGGAAGTGGAAGACCGCCGGAAGGAGCACGGTTACAACGAAGTGGCCGAAAAAAAGGGGCACCCGGTCCTCATGTTTCTCGGCAAGTTCTGGGGCCTGTCGGCATGGATGCTCGAACTGATCAT
>CAIJOU010000385.1 GCA_903822375.1 Candidatus Hydrogenedentota bacterium | reverse complement strand
CGATGCTATAATGACGCCATGAAAGTACTGCTGGTCGAGGACGAGACACGCATTTCCGACTTCGTGAAGAAGGGCCTTGCCGAAGCCGGATTTGATGTGACGGTGAGCAATCACGGGGACGAGGGCTATGAACTGGCCGCGAACCAGGTCTTCGACGTGATTGTGCTCGACATCATGCTGCCCGGGCGCGACGGACTGAGCATCCTGCGCCAACTCCGCGAAAAGCGAAAGGCGGTGCCTGTAATTCTTCTGACGGCGCGCACAACCCTGGACGAGCGCATCGAAGGGCTGAATCTTGGCGCAGATGACTATCTGACCAAGCCCTTCTATGTGGAGGAACTCATCGCCCGCATCCAAGCCGTCATGCGGCGCTCCTCCGGCGAAAAGCTGACCACGCTGCGGGCGGGCGACGTCTCCGTTAATCTTGTCACGCGCGAGGTAACCCGCAACGGCGAGCCGGTGCATTTGACGGTGCGCGAATTCGCGCTGCTCGAATACCTGCTGCGCACGCCCGGCCGGGTCTATGCGCGCACCCAGATTATAGAGCACGTCTGGGGCTATGACTTTGACCCGACCACCAACCTGGTGGATGTGCACATCCAGCGCCTGCGCAAGAAGCTGGACAGCGCGGAGGGCGACTCCCTGATTGAAACCGTGCGCGGCGTCGGCTACCGCATCCGAAAGGACTGAGGCATGCTGCGCGCCCGTTCTTTCCGCCTGCGCATCGCGGCGCTGTCCACCCTGCTGTCGGGACTCGTCCTCGCGGCGTTCGGCGTGTGGGCGTGGTCGATGGTCTCGCGCTCCGCCATGGAGCGCATCGACACGACGCTGCGTGACATGGCGCAGCAGCACCTCAGTTTTCCGCGCGACCCAGACCACTGGGCCTCTGTGGACCAGTCGCTTCAGTACGTTTTTGGCGAAGAGAATGACGTGCTGCTCAAGGTCGTGGACTCCCAAGGTCATGTGCTTCACCAGTCTGCGGCGTGGCCCGAGGGTCTGACGGATGCACAGCTTCCCGCACCGGGACCGATGGGACCGCAGCCGCCGGACCGGCCCACCTTTGACCCGCTTTGGCACGGGCTGCGCAACGGCATGGGGCCGCCTATGGGCCCGCCTCCGGGACAGGGACCGCCATGGGGGGAAAGAGGGTTGCGCCGCGGCGGGCGCGGGCCGAATCCGGAACGGCCTCAACCGCCCCCGGACGCCGGAAACATGCCGTTTCCTCCCAACGTGGACCGCAATGGCCCCCCGTTCCCGCCGCCACGGCCGCTGGCGCTGCGGCAGCCTGTAATCCAGATGGTTGGGTTTGGCGGAAATGCCTGGCAGATGGGCGTGTTTGGCAATCCAGACGTGACTCTGTATGTCGGCATCGGGCTTAAAGCCCATGCTGCCGAAATAGCCCGCGTGCGCATGGCCTTTGCCGTCGCCTTTCCCGCAGCGCTGCTGTGCATCGCACTGGGAAGCTGGCTGTTGGCGGGGCGCGCACTGCGCCCCGTGCGCGAACTTACCCGAACCATCACGCAGGTCTCGGCGAAGGGGCTTGGCCAGCGGGTGTCACCCGATGACCGCGCCGTCGAGTTTCAGGAACTGCTGCTCGTGTTCAACGCCATGATGGAACGGTTGGAGCGCAGCTTCACGCAGGCCATGCGCTTCAGCGCTGACGCGGCCCACGAACTCAAGACGCCGCTGACCATCCTGCAGGGGGAACTGGAACAGGCGCTCCAGCGCGCCGCACCGGAACAGGAGAAGACGCTCACGCGGCTTCTCGAAGAAGTGCAGCGGCTCAAATCCATCGTGCAAAAACTGCTGTTGCTCGCCACGGCCGATGCAGGGCAAATCACGCTGCATCGCGCTCCGACCGACCTGAGTGCGATGCTGGAGGGCATCGTGGAAGACATGACCATACTTGCGCCCAAACTGGACATTCAGTCGAAAATACAGGAGGGCGTGACCGGGTCGGCCGACGGCGACCTGTTGCGGCAGGCGGTGCAAAACCTCGCCATGAACGCCGTGAAACACACGCCCGACGGCGGGAAGATTCGCGTCTTTTTGCGCGTGCAGGAGGCGAATATATGCTGCACGGTGCAGAACAGCGGCGACATTCCGCCGGGGGACCGGGCGAAAGTGTTTGAGCGCTTCTACCGCATTGACGCCTCGCGCACGCGCGCCGGCGATGCCGCCGGAAACGGGGAGGGCACCGGGCTTGGCTTGAGTTTGGCGCGCGAAATCGCCCGCGCCCACTGCGGCGACGTCACCCTGGACAACACCGCACCGGGCGTGGTGAGTTTCACGCTCTATCTGCCCGCTTGAGCCTGACGGCTTTGTCTGCAAGCTGACAGCCCCGCAGCCGGGTCGTTTCATGCCTGACGCTCTGGTGAATCCATCAGTTCAACGCAAATCATCCGGCATGCAACGGCAACCGCAGGATATCATCGCTTCTCGTTCGTGCGGGCCTGCTCCAGTTCCAGTGCCCGCCTGAGACAGACGGCGGCCTCTTCAGTGCGTCCCAATCTGGCCAGCACGACAGCCAGATTCTTCATGGCAGAAACATTCTTCGGGTCAATTTCCAGGGCCTTTCGGAAACAGCCTTGGGCTTCTGCGTGCTTCTCCAGGTTCATGAAACACATGCCAAGGTTGTGCAACGCGGGAACAGATTTCGGGTCCAGCTCCAGCGCCTTCTTCAAGAAAGTCTCCGCGTCACGATACCGCTTCTGGTAGACGGCGATCCCCCCCATGTCGGCGAGGGCGTGAACATGGTCCGGCTTCACTTCCAAGAGCCTTGTCAGACATTCGCTTGCCCTGTCGTAGTTTCCCTGTTGCAGTGCCGCCCGGGCCCGGTTGCTGAGCGCATCGGCAAAATCCGGTTGCCGGTCCAATGCCTTTTTCAGAAAGGACTCGGCCTCGTCACAGCGGCCCTCATTGATGGCGAGCACGCCGAGATTGTTCAGCACGTTGGGATCATCCGGCTTCAGGTTCAGCGCCTTCATCAAACAGGCCCTGGCATCATCATTGCGTCCCTGGTCCAGAGCGCAAACGCCCACGCTGCAGAGTGCGTTGACATATCCCGGGTCCAAGCCCAACGCCTTCGTCAGATACTCCCTGGCCTCGTCATAGCGCTTATGGTCCAGGGCGTCCTGGCCCAGGTTGGTAAAAGCAATGCAACTCTCCTGGCCGACGTCTATCGCATGGCTGAAAAGTGTCCTGTTGTCCCGCCAGTAGCCGGCCTGAATGCCCGCACAAAGGACCAGCAGGGCGAGTGCGGCGCCTGTTATGAGGGCCACGGCGCGCTTGGGTGCGTGACGCGCGGCGGCCAGGTCGGCCCCTCCCCATGCCACCATGATGAAAACACCGATTGACGGGATGTACGTGTAGCGGTCGGCATGG
>CAIJOU010000384.1 GCA_903822375.1 Candidatus Hydrogenedentota bacterium | reverse complement strand
CCGCCGCCGGCACCACCGGCACCACCGCCGCCGCCGCCGCCAGCGCCACCGCCACCGCCGCCGCCGCCGGGACCGGCGACCATGGACAGCTTATTGGCTGCCGCCGTTGCGGCCGTGCTGTATTCGCCGGCGCCGCCTGCGACGCCGTTGGCACCGTTACCGCCAACATTCGCGTTGACAAGCGGGGACGGGCTGTTTCCTGTGCTTCCGTTGCCTGCGGCTGAACCGGCATTACCCACTATGTTTGCCGACGTGCCCGTGCCGCCGTCCTTGTTTGCTCCTGGGGTGGATCCGCCTGGGCCGCCTGCGCCGCCCGTGCCGCCTGCCGAAGGCAAGCCGCCTGCACCTGGCGTTGCGCCGGCAGTGCCGGCTGCACCCACCACGCTGGACAGGTCATTGAATCCGTTCGTTCCGTTGGTGCCGTCCGTACCCAAAAGGCCTGGGAGACCGGCCTGCCCGGGTCCGCCGCTATCACCGGCAGTGCCGGGGTTTCCAAGGAGTGCTGTGGTGCCAGGCACGAAGTCCGAGGAGAGCGGTGTTATGGTTCCACCGTCGCCGCCAAGTCCGCCGCCACCAACAAAGCCGCCAATGCCGCCGGCACCGGGAGCGCCGCCGACATTGCCTGTTCCCTTGGTGCCGCCTTGCCCGCCACCGAGTGTCCCTGCAGTTACCGGGAGCGGCACACTCCAGACCATGTCGCCAGCAGACACAATGGAAAGCGGCCGACTGCCTGTGACGTGCAACACGGCACTGGTCACGTTAACATCCAAGAAACGGAAGACGGCCACGCCGGGGTTGGTTGCGGCCGGGTTCACGCCCGTGGCACCCGCCTCACCGGCCAGCACCGGACCGGTTCCCACCTGAAGGGTCATGGCATCGGTGTTGATGTAGATGTCCTGGCCACCGTTGACGATAAGCGTGCGGCCCTGGTGGCCCAGCGCCCCGCCATTGGGGTCATACACGTCCGTCGAGAAACTCGTGACCGCGACGCTCATGACCGCCGAATCAAGGCTGTTGCCATAGGTGTCCGAGGTGAAGCGGCAGATATACAGGCCCGTGTCGGACACTGAGGGCGGGTTGGGTGCATCGAGCGGAATCTTCAACGTGCTGTCATGGGGAATCGCATCTCCATAGGGCACGAAGACCGTGTCCGTCGCCGTCTTTCTCCACCATTGGCAGGTCAGCCCCGTCAGATTGCCGACTTGACCAGCCAACGTCGCCGCTGTCGGCGCGCCGACGTAGGGGTCGCCGCCCTCCACCAACTGCTTCAGGGGAGGCGGTTGCGTGGTGATGGTGATTTTCGGAACCGTCTTGACCTGCATCACGGGCGAGGTGCGGAGCAATGACCCGCAGGCGCCGTATGCCTTGAGTTGGTGATAGGTAACGCCGCCGTACGCCAGCCCGGTAACGGTGCGCGTGGGCGCGGCCGTCACTTCCGCCAGCGTCATGTTTCCGGCCGTGGTGCCCTGCCACCACTCGAAGGTGTAGGTGCGCGCCGGGTCCAGCATGACCGCGTTAAAGGTCCATGTTCCGTAGGATTCGGCTGCCCCGGAAATCCAATTTGAACCGTCCCAGTTGCCTGTGGGTTGCACGGCAATACCCATCTGGGCATCTTGTATGGGCAATGCCCCTTCCGCCGCCAGGAACGCGGTTCGGTTGCCCGGCGTTAGACTGGTACCTCCCGCCTGGTTGTATGAGGTGCGGTTTGTCACGCCGTTCTGGTTGAGGTCACCCAAAGCACCCAGATAGGTTGGGTTGCCCCTGTACTTGCCTGTTCCATTCCCGGCAAGCCTGAAGTAGTCAGCCCAAGTTTTTACGCCGGCGCATAGGAACTCACCTCCGGCAGTAAACTTACCCCCTGTTAGGGTTGCGCCACTTATATTTACAGTAGGTACAGTTATGACAATGTCCGGAATACTGCCCCACGGCGCGCAGTCCGTAGTGGTCTTCACCGAAGCCAGCGCCTGATTGATGAGCGCGGGCAGCAGGTTCTGAAGGAAGACAAAGGCAAATTTGCCCATGAAATTGTGCCAATATTCGACGCCATGGTTGTCACCGACCGTCATATAGGCCGCCGTCATATTGCGCAGGGCACCGGCAAGCGGTGGAGTCACGCTATAAACCAAGTCCTCCAACGGATCCAAATCAACGTTGACCGGCATGTTCACGCCGCCCGCAGCGTCGATGTGGAGATTAATGGTGTTGGTCTGGCCGGTTACTACCGTGACGCCGCCCGGCGTGGTAAGCGCACCGGAGAGGACGGAGGTGGAGATCGTGCCCGTAAGTTGCAGGCCCGACAGCGTGATTTCAGGAATCTTCTTGTTTACGTTGAAATCCCAATTGTTGCGGATGCTGAGCAACACCGCCGGCGGGACACCATCGGGACAGGCGTTGGGATCGACCGCGCGCTGCAACAGCGCAAAACGCTCTTTGTCCTGCATGCCCGCGGCCTCGTAGGACCATGCATAGGGCACAGTTGAGCCGTTGCCGGTTCTTAACGCGCCGTGGTCCGTGCCCACCCAGCCTGAGTCATCGACGCCCGGCGACCCGGACACCTGGCCCGGGATGCCTTTGTAAAGGGCCGTCTGTTGGGTATAGGTCCCGCCCGCGGGAAGCGAGGGCGTGCAGTCCGTACTCCACAGCGGGCAACCCGTATAGGCGGTCAACAGGTTGTCCATCTGGCCTTTCATGTCGCCAGCCAGCGCATCGTAATCGGCCCAACCGACGTCCTTGCCCCGCATGTAAGGGTGCGGCCCCAGGGACCTGTACAGCTTGACTGACCCGCCCGCATTTATCTGCGTGTCCTTAAATGGGGTTTGCGTGATTATTTGCCCCGCGGGGAAGGTATCGCTCCAGTGGTCGATTACGGGGCCGACCACGAGACCAACGTTCGTGATGACCGCCGTTGCGCCGGCAAGGTCCTTGCCAATCGCATCGGGAACGCCCGAGACGACCACCCAGACCTTGTCCGAGGAGGATTTGTCATTTCCTGCGGTCGGGTCTGTTCTCAGAACGATGCCAACCGTAAGGTGGGTGGCGTCGTCGTGCCCGTATTTAATTCCGTTCGTTGTCAGACCCGCGCTATTCAGGGCCGCCGTGGCGGCTGCCGGAGTCATGCCGGTCGTGGCCGGAATAGTAATAGCCTGAGCCAATGGTGCTACGGCCATTAGCACCGCGCAGACCACCACCGCGCGCAACATTCTACTTGTCATGTGTTCTCTCCTTGTTTGGCTGGCGAGTCCTGTAGATAAATGAATACATTGGCACCGTGGATACTACGGATTGTGCCATATGTCTGCCTCACAACGCTCACGTGCTGAAAAACCTTTCAAAATGCCATATGTAACCGGCCTGTCAACCATCGGGAACAACGTCCCGTTAATCGAACAGCCATGGCCGTTGACAGATACTTTACGCCAAGTCTCAGTCAACAGGGTTATCGTACACGTTTCGGCAATTTCTGTCAAGAGCTAGTTTCACTGAGAAGTGGGCTCACCTCTTCAGTGCACAAACCCCTTTACTCCAAAGACATACGCAGCATGGCCGACCCGTTTTTCGCTGTCAACATTCCCGGAAAGCCTTGCTCGACGATAAGTCTTTGTGCAAAGTTCATTAAAAGCGCACCCCTCCGGGTTCCTTTCCGGGCATTTTCATCGGCGGTCGGAGGCGGCATAACGGTCATGGGTTTCTGAACGTTCCTCCCCGACTGGAGCCCCACGGGTTGCAGGCGCGCTATTGGCGCCATCCGTCCTCTCCGAAGTTGTGAAGTCTAGATGCGTTGCAATTGCGCAACAACCTGTGCTTAACTGAAATAAACTCCATATGACAGCCGTTAAATTAGCCAAGAAGAAGCATAAACCTCGCGTCAGTGAGGCAGCTCGTCCAGAAGTGGAAGCACGTGAAACCATGTTGCAAATGCGCATGGCGGCGGTTATTTGTGTCGGTCTGCTTCTTGCATGCGTTGCCATTTTTTATCAAACTGTTTCGCATGGCTTTATCAACTACGATGACAACCGCTTTCTGGTGAACAACGCCCAGGTGCAGGCGGGTCTGTCATGGTCCACGGCCGTCTGGGCTTTTACCAATCAGGTTGAGCATTACCTTATGCCCCTGTCCTGGTTGTCGCACGCGCTGGATTGCCAGTTGTACGGAATGTGGGGGGGCGGGCATCACCTGACCAGCCTGATTATTCATGCGCTCAATTCGATGCTGCTGTTCTGGGTGTTTTTGCGTTTGACCCGTGCCCCGTGGCCGAGCGCCATGGTGGCAGCGTTGTTTGCCGTGCACCCGCTGCATGTGGAGTCCGTGGCCTGGGCGTCAGAACGAAAAGACGTGCTCAGCACCCTCTTCTGGTGCCTCACCCTGCTGGCCTACACGCACTACACGGCCAAGCCCATGGTGCGCCGCTATCTGTTGGTGGCCGCCATGTATGTTCTGGCGCTGCTTTCCAAGCCGATGGTGATTACGCTGCCGTGCCTCCTGCTTCTTCTGGACTACTGGCCCCTTGGCCGCCTTCGCCATGAAACGTTCAACCGTGCGCTGCCGGCAACCGCCATGCTGCTCGTTGTCGAGAAGGTGCCGCTGCTCCTGCTGGCGGCCGCGGACGGCGTTGCGACTTTCTTCCTTCAAGAGACGCAGCATTCCACATCCTTTTTTGGCAACACGCCCCTGACCTTGCGTCTGTACAACGCCGTTGTCTCCTATGGGTTCTTTCTCGTAAAGGCGGTCTTTCCATCCGGCCTTGCGTTGGTCTATCCATGGCCCGTCGGAGCGTTCCCCTGGTGGCAGGTGGGGGGATCGGCGATCCTGCTGCTTTCCGTTACGGCGGCTGCCCTGATGACGGCAAAGACGCGCCCCTATTTAATCGTGGGCTGGCTTTGGTACCTGGGCCTGATGGCCCCAACGATACAGGTGCTGCAACGTCACGCGTTCGCCTATGCCCGCGCCGACCGCTATACCTATTGCGCGCTCATCGGAATTTCCGTCATGGTTGTATGGGGCGCGGCCGATTTGGCCGCAACGCTGCGGGTTCCCAAACGTGCCGTGGCCGTTGCTTCCGCCGTTGTGCTCGCCGTGCTGACCGTCTGCTCTCATGTGCAGGCCGGCTACTGGCATGACAGTGAAACGCTCTTCCGCCATGCGATAGCCGTTGGGCAGGAGAGTGTCACCGCTTTCAACACCGTGGGCAAACTCGCCCTGGATGGAAAACGCTATGATGAGGCCAGGAAGTACCTGACGAAGGCGTTGGACTTGGACCCGGAATACACGGACGCAATCTACAACCTGGGCGTGCTCGCCATGGACCAGGGCCGCCACGATGACGCCAGAACTTTCCTGACAAGAGTGCTGGTCCTGGAACCGGGATACTTTGACACGTCCAACGACCCTAGCAAGCTTGCAATCCTCAACAATTACGGCAAACTCGCCGTGCTCCAGAAGCGCTATGACGAGGCCCGGAACTATCTGACAAAGGCGTTGAACCTGGACCCGCACTACGACACCGCCCTCAACAACATGGGCGCGCTCGACATGATGGAGGGGCGTTATGATGAGGCCAAGGCCTGCCTGAAGCAGGTGCTGGACCGGCATCCGGATGATGTTGACGTCCTCAACAACATAGGGGGATGCTGCATCTATCAGGAACAGTACGAGGAAGCCCAACGCTATCTTCAAAAAGCCGTCGAATTGGACCCGAAGCACCTGGACGCCCTGAAGAACCTGGGGGCTTCGCTGGCTAGACTGGGACGCCAGGAAGAGGCGGACGGCTACTTCAAGAGGGCTGCAGCATTGACTCCGGCCGCTGCGGCCGGCAAGTGATGCAGGGTCTGACCCGAGTTCCTGCTGTTTCGCCCACTTTCACCCGTGTCTTGCGGCCGCAAACGCCCCGGTTCTCCGCAAACAGGCCGGTATTGCTGTGACGGGTGACGGCACGCCGTCTGCAACCCGCAGATGCGGGGCGTTTGTACTGCAACGATGAATTCATTACACTTGGCACTATATGCCACCCGCGAAATCAGGCAAAAAGAAGGCGAAAGCGCCTGTCACAGAGGCCGCCATTTCCGCACTCAAAGCGGGTCACACCATGCCGCAAAAGCGCATGGTCGCGGGCGTTTGCGTCATCCTTGTCCTCGCGTGCATCGCCATTTACGGACAAACGCTTTCCCACGATTTCATAAACTATGACGACAACGTCTATGTCACGGAAAACCTGAACGTTCAGGCGGGTTTGAACGCCAACTCCATTGGCTGGGCGTTTGTCACGGAAAAGGCCCTCTATTTTCTCCCCTTGACCTGGGTCTCGCTCATGCTCGACCACGACCTGTACGGCATGCGTCCCGGGGGCTACCATCTCACCAACCTTGTCCTTCACACCGGGGCGTCTCTGCTGCTGTTTCTGGCATTGAGACTGCTGACGGGCGCGCTTTGGCCAAGTGCTTTTGTGGCGGCGCTGTTTGCAGTACACCCGCTCAATGTGGAATCAGTGGCGTGGATTGCCGAGCGCAAAGGGGTACTCAGCGCGTTTTTCTGGATGCTCGCGGTGGGCGCTTACGGTCTCTATGCCCGCCGAGGCGGCACAGGGAGGTATGCCGCCGTTGCGGCGGCGTTTGTTCTGGGATTAATGTCGAAGCCGATGGTGGTCACGCTGCCTTTTGCCCTGCTGCTGCTGGACTACTGGCCCCTGAACCGTGTGGACTTGACGGCCCCCCTCGCCGTCACAGCCCGCAATACAGCCCGCCTTGCCGCGGAAAAGATTCCGCTCTTCCTGATAACGTTGCTTTCCTGCGTGAGCACCGTTGTGATGCAGATGCGCGGCCACAACATTGATATTGCCGGAAGAATCTCCTTCGCCGGACGATGCGCCAATGCCATGATCGTCTACGTGCTTTACTTGGCGAAGGCCGTATGGCCTTCGGGCTTGGCCGTGTTCTACCCGTTCCCGGATTCCCGTCCGGTGTGGCAGGTGGCCGGGGCGGTTCTGACACTGACCGCGATCACCGCACTCTGCCTGCGCCATGCCCGCCGGCATCCATACCTAATCGTCGGGTGGTGCTGGTATTTGGGAACCATGGTGCCCGTCATCGGGTTTGTCGGCATTGGCGATTTCTCACGCGCGGACCGTTACACCTACATTCCGCTTGTCGGCATTTTTATCATGGTCGCCTGGGGCATGGCCGACTTGGCTGCGGGGTGCCATCTGCCCAGGCGGGCCGTGGCCGTTGCTTCAGGCGCCGCACTCGCCGCGCTGACGGTCTTTGCGGGTGTCCAGGCCAGCCACTGGCGCGACAGCGGGACGCTATTCAGCCATGCGGTCGCCGTCGGACAGGAGAGTTGCAACGCCTACAACAGTCTGGGTGAGCATGCCACGAGACAGGGTCATTATGATGAGGCCGCGATCTATCTGAAGAAGGCTTTGGAACTGGACCCGAGATTCTTTCCCGCCCTCAACAATCTGGGCGCGATCGGTCTGGCCCGGGAGCGCTATGATGAGGCCAAATCATATTTGACCAATGCGTTGGACTTGAACCCGAAAGACATTGACGCCCTCTACAATCTTGGCGTGATTGCCCTGCGCCAGAAGCACTATGATGAAACCAGGTCATATCTGGAAAAGGCGCTGGACCTGGACCCGAATCATGTCAAAGCACTCAACAACATGGCTGCTCTCCTCATGTTCCAGGGACGTTATGACGCGGCTGCCGTGTTTCTGAGGAGGGCATTGAACCTGAAGCCGGACGACGCCGACTTCCTCAACAATCTTGGTGGCTGCCTGATGTATCAGGGACAACTCGAGGAAGCCCAGCACTGTTTCCGAAAAGCCATCGAAATAGATCCACAGAACGTCTCCGCGATGAAGAACCTGGGCGACACGCTGGCCCAATTGGGACGACAGGACGAAGCCAATCTCTATCTCAGGAAGGCTGCCGGACTGAAACCATCCCGTTCAGTCGGCAAGCACTGATTTCGCGGACTGTCGTCTCTCGCACACTTCGCGCCCCAAATGGCCCCACATTTCGGACGGAAAACTGGCGCAGAACTCCATGTATTGGTCGGCGGGCTTTCTTGAACCACAAGCACGCCGCATTTGCGCGACAAACCCATGATTCATTAGACTTGGCTGGACATGACACCCGCGAAATCAGGCAAAAAGAAACCGAGACCGCCCGTTGGGGAAGTCTCGACACCGGAATCAGGTCCGCAGAAGCGTGTGGTGGCGGGCGTTTGCGTCGTCCTCGCCATCGTCTGCATCGCCGTTTACGGGCAGATGCTTTCGCACAGTTTCCTGACCTATGACGATACCATGTGCGTCACGGAAAACCTCGCGGTGCAGGCCGGACTGAGTTGGGCCAATCTGGCATGGGCGTTCACCAACAACATCGGCACATACATGCTGCCGATCACGTGGATGAGCCACATGATCGATTGTGACCTCTACGGGCTCCGTCCCTGGGGACATCACCTCACCAACCTCATCTTCCACATTGTCAATTCAATCCTGCTCTTCCTCGTTTTTGCGAAAATGACACGCCGTGTCTGGCCGAGCGCGCTGGTGGCGGTCCTTTTTGCCGCCCATCCGCTGCATGTGGAGACCGTGGCCTGGGTGGCGGAGCGCAAGGGTCTGCTCGGCATGTTGTTTTGGGCCGCAACCCTCGGCGGCTACGCATGGTACCGTCAGCGGCCCAATCCGGCACGATACCTGACCATGGCGCTTCTGTTCCTTTTCGGCTTGATGTCCAAGCCCACGGTGTTGCCGCTGCCTTTCGTGCTGCTGCTGCTCGACTACTGGCCCCTGGGTCAAATAGACCGCACCCAGCCGCTGGGTGTCATGGCCCGCAGGACGGCATGGTTGGCCCTGGAAAAGGTTCCGCTTCTTCTGCTCACGGCGCTCTTTAGTGTGGTCACTTTCATGCTGACGGCGACGCGCAGCGGCAACCTGCAGATAGGCGAGAAAATCCCCTTTGTGGTGCGATGCGCCAATGCCGTGGCCGTCTACGCGCTTT
>CAIJOU010000383.1 GCA_903822375.1 Candidatus Hydrogenedentota bacterium | reverse complement strand
GTCCGTACGGGTTCTGCGGTTCGGAAGACTGTCGAAAGGAGATGCCGCGCCATGAAGCAGCTCGCCCTGATTCTCCTGGGGCTTGGATTGCTCGTTGTGCTTCTCGCGGCATATGCCTTCGTGTCGCTGCCGTTCAGTCCGCCCCCCGCGCAGACCAGCCTGGCAGTCGTCCCGCCCCCTCTCCTCCCGAGACATAACGGTGCGCCTCCTGAACCATTGTCTGGTCCAGGAAACCCTGCCGAAACTCCGCATCAGGTGGCGTCCGCGCCAAACCCGCAATCGCCAGACAAGCCCAAGGGCGAAGCCGGGAATGCTGCGGAGCAGCCCCCACCCCAGACCGCCCAAGAGCCGCCCGCCAAACCGTCCACCGCAGACGCGGTCATGCAGGATTTCTTCTCGCGTCACAAGTCATTGCCTGAAACAATGCCCGAGGGGATTACGGACAAACTGCATCAGCGTCTGTTCCAGATTGCGTGCTGCATTCTCGACCGGAGCGAATCACGCGACACGCTCATCCGTCTGCTGAGCGATTCGGACCCGCAGATCCGCCGCAGCACGGTTGAGGCGTTGTGGGATGCCAGCATGGCTCTCAGGTCAACCGACGAGAAGGGGGAGACCGTGTGGCGGGGTTCGGCGACGTTGGCAGGCCTGTGGAGGGAGATCGATGACCGGCAGATGGACGTTGCGCTCGACGCAATCGTTGCAACCCTGATAGAGGCCGTCCAAAGGGGCACGGTGAGCAGTACTCCGGTGGTCTTGTCTTTGATGGAAGACCGTGCGCTGCCGGCTGTGCCCCACTTGATTTGGGCGTCGGACAACAGCCCCTCCTACCTAATGCGGCTTGCGGCGATGTCCGTCGCCGAGTCGCTGGCACCCAACGCCATTGCCGTACAAGAGCTTTTGCAGCGGCGCGGAATGGACCCCGACAATCGGGTGAGACTCGTCGTGTGGAGTGTCTGGCTCCGTTCATGGGTGGTGCGGCAAGGGTCATGAACGGCAACATTATGTTGGGAGAGAATATCTGGAGAAGCTTCCCTTATATTTGAATTCTATTATCCAAGGGTGGAACATATGCGCATATCGCCGCAAGTCCCGCAATGGGGGGGAACGGGCGATGCGAAAGGGCTGCCATGAAGAAGAACCTCTTTCTCCTGGTTGTTTGTTCACTGCTCGCCGTTTTTGCGGGAATTCCGGGACTGCAGCGGGCCCATGCCGCGGACGCGGCCAAAGACCTGGGACGTTTTGAATTCCGCTGGGTATTGGGCGGCGATGAAGCCGGCGCTTTCGATGAGATCGTCTGGAGCCCCTCGAACGGCGGGTCTGGAAAGACGTATAGAGTGGCCAGGGAAGCGGTTGTCACCGACAAAGACATTTCCGAGGCGACCGTAATGCAGGACGAGGGGCGTCCGGGAAAGAGGACGGTGCTGGTTGAATTCTGGCCCGAAGCCTCCGAGCGCCTGCTGAATTCGACAAAGGCAAAGCTGGGCCATGAATGTGCGGTTCTCATCGACGGCGCCATTCTGAACGTCGCCACGGTCCGGGGTGCGGTAAGCAATAGAATGCCTGTCTCTGGCATGGAGCCCGATGCGGCCGCGGCGCTTGCCAGACTCCTGACCATGCGCGCAGCGGCGCCGGTCAGCCAATGGCTGAACCCGCCGGAAGGCATCGTGCTTGATCCTTCCGGGCAGCCGGTGGTTGGTGCGGACGTGGTTGTACTGCCCTCGGGCGCGGTCGTCAAAGGGCGCACCGCAAAGCTGTCTGAACAGCCCTTACCGCCCGATGTTGTGGTTGTGAAGACGGCTGCGGATGGAAGGTTCAGATGCGATGACATGAAGAAACCCTACCTGATCATGGCCGAGTCCGGCGACGGTTATGCGGAAGCCACGGGCGAGCAACTGATGGCCGCCAGGGAAATGCGGCTGACTCCTTTCGCCAAGGTGGGCGGGCGGGTCTTATGTGGAAGCGAACCCCACAAGAATGGTCCTGTTGTCCTGGTTATGGCTGAACAGAAGCGCAGGGTGGGCAGCAGGCCCGGCGAGGAAGTTCAAATATTTGCGCAGGTCTTCTCACAGACAGACGAAGGGGGAAACTATGCCTTTGATCATGTCCGAGGGGGGCTCCACTTCGTCTGTTATGCCAATGGGGACGGAACAATCCCGATCTATTCCACCGCGACTGCGGTCGAGGCAAAGTCCGGCGAGACGGCAGAATGCGTGGTTGGCGGGTCCATGGGCGGCTCCGTCAAGGGAACGCTTAAGTTTCACAATTGGAATCTGCCCCGGGTGGCGTTGGATAAAGTCCGCATTCATCTGATGGGAACCGTGTCTGTCGCGTTCAGTGGGGCGATCGACGAACCCGCTCAGATTGCCTGGCAGGAATTCAGCAAATCGGAATGCGGCCGGCAACGGGACAGAGAGATTAAGGCCGAACCGGACGGCTCATTCCACGCCGAGGGGCTTCCCGCGGGCGAATATGGCTTGGATTGCTCCGTGTTCGGCGAAGACATCGGGGTTGCAGGCGATTCGAGCAGGGCGGGCGGGAATGATCTGGGGTTTACAGTGAAGCCGGAAAAGAAGGACATTGATCTTGGTGAAGTGGGGATTGGCCAGAACCCGCGCTGGAAAATGCCGTTGACATCACGGATTTGGAACTGGGTGTCGGGGAAGGAGTAGGGGCCGTTCTTGGGCGTCCGTCACGCCCGCGGAACGCATGGCCGCCGTTCCGGCGGCCTTATGCGTCCTGTGCGGGGCTATTCTCCGGCGCGCTGCAGTTCCTTGGGGTTGCGCATGAGGCTCAGCGCCTCTTCGCGGGTGATGAGGCCCGAGGTGAACAGTTCCTTGAGGGAGCGGTCCAGGGTGATCATACCCTCGCGGATGGCGGTCTCCATGACGCTGTAGACCAGGTGCGATTTCTGCTCGCGGATCAGGTTGGCGATGGCGCTGTTCTTGAACATGACCTCGCAGGCGAGCACGCGGCCGCCTTTGCGCCGGGGAATGAGCCGCTGCGAAATGATGGCCAGCAGCACCATGGACAACTGGAACCGAATCTGCTGCTGCTGTTCGGCGGGAAACACGTCCACCACGCGGTCAATGGTCTGCACGGCGTCGTTGGTGTGGAGCGTGGCGAAGACAAGGTGCCCCGTTTCCGCGGCGGTCAGGGCGGTCTGGATGGTTTCCAGGTCGCGCATTTCGCCGATCATGATGACGTCGGGATTCTGGCGCAGGACGTACTTGAGCGCCTTGGGGAAACTGTCGGTGTCCTCGCCGATTTCGCGCTGGTCGACGATGCTCTTGCGGTGCTCGTGCACGTATTCAATGGGGTCCTCGACCGAGATGATGTGGCAGGAGCGCCGGTTGTTGATAAGGTCCAGCAGCGCCGCGAGGGTGGTGGTCTTGCCGCTGCCGGTGGGTCCGGTCACGAGCACCAGTCCCTGGCGCGCCACGGCCAGATCGGAAATGCCGACCGGCAGGCCAAGGTCGCCGAGGCTGGGGATCTTATCGGGAATGGGCCGCACCGCGGCGGTCACCGCGCCCTTCTGGTAGTAGACATTGACCCGAAAGCGGGTTTTGCGGCCGACGGCGAAGGACAGATCGAGTTCCTTGTCGCGCTCGAAGCGCTCGCGCTGCTCGGGGGTGAGCATCTCGTAGATGGTGTCCCGCGTCTGCTGGGCCGTCATGGTTTCGGCGCGCATGCGGAACAGGTCCCCGTCGATGCGCAGTATGGGCGGCGCCCCCGCGCTGATGATCAAGTCCGACGCCCGTTCTTTGACGACAACGTCCAGGAGTTCATTCATGTTCATGGGTGGCATCCAATCCCAGGCCGCATGCCATGCGCCGCGGCCGTGTCGGCAACTGCTGCATCTATTCCAACCATGCCGGCAACGGGTCCGAGGACCCTTGCCGGCTGTTTCCGAAGTTACGTTCAGTGTGCGCGGATGATGCGCACCTCCTCCTCAAGCGTGATGCCAAACCGCTCGCGGACCTGGTCCTTGGCGAGACGGATGAGACCGAGCACGTCGTCGAAGGAGGCGCCGTTTTCATTCATGATGAAGTTTGCGTGGACCGGGCTGATGACCGCGCCGCCGCCGCGGGTGCCCTTCAGGCCGCAGGCCTCGATGAGCCGCCCCGCGTGGTCGTTGGGCGGATTCTTGAACACGCTGCCGCAACAGTGGCCCTGCGGCTGCTTTTCGCGCCGGCGCAGCATGTAATGGTCAAAGACCGGGCGCTGGTCTGCTTCGGCGGGCGCGAAGCGGAACACGCCGCCCAGGATCACGTCGTCGATGCCGCAAAAGCGCTGGCCGCGGTAGCTGTACAGCGGGGGTTCCATCGGCAGCGACCGAAGCCCCTCAAGGCTCATCAGGTCGACCGATTCCAGAAAGTCGCAGGTGGAACCGTTTGCCGTGCCGGCGTTCATGTAGATCGCGCCGCCCACGGAGCCGGGAATACCGGTGAGCGCGCCCACGCCGCCGTAGTTGTTCGGCAGCATGATCTCGCGCACCAGCTTGGCCAGCGGCACGCCCGAACCGACACGGTACCGACCGTCGCCCAGTTCCTCCATCCGGGTCAGGTGGGTGGTGAACAGGACAATGCCCGGGAACCCGTGGTCGCTGATGAGCACATTGGAGCCGCCGCCCAGAATGAGCCGGGGCATGGGCTGGGCCACCATCCACCGCCATGCCTCGTCGACTTCCTGCGCGTTGCGCGGCAGCAGCGCGATGCGCGCCGGACCGCCGATGTTGTACAGGGTGGCCGGCGCCAGCGGATAGTCCAGCCGCGCATAGGGGAAAGGCGGGCTTTCGATGGTTTCATCGTTCATGGCGGCATTATACAGGAGTCAGAATTCACAAGTGCGAATTGGGGTTCGCGAGCGGGGAACGAGAAGAGGATGGGAGGCATGGCAAGAACGGGAGGACCGGGCACGGCGGACCGGGGACGTGTTCATTTGCCCCATTCAGCAAGACACGCTGCCGCTATTGACCAGCGGGGCACGCGGGACGCTTCTTCACGGCCATCATCACGGCCGCTGTGGACAGCAGCAACAGCGCATCACCGCCCATGCCGCCCCGGGGCGGGCGGGGTGCGTCTTCACCAATCAGGGAAGCGGTCCCTGCGCACCCATGAGGCGATTCGTTCCCACTCTCGCCCTCACCCTCGGCGGAGACTTCGCCTTCGGCCGGTGCCTCGCCTTCGCCTTCAGCCTGCACCTCGCCCTCGGCAACGGCGGTGCCGAATACCGACCATGCGGTGTCGATGAAGTTGCCTGCGTTCGTGGCAAAGACGGCCGTCAGGTGCGCGTTGGCCGCGTCATTGGGGTGGGAATCGTCCGTGGCGCCGCCATAGGCGCCCTTGAGCCGGTTGGGAAACAGTCCCGAATCTGCATTGGCAATTTCATTGAACAGGTCAAACACGGCCACGTTCTTCAGTTCCGGATGGGCGGCGTTGTAGGCTGGGAGCCAGGTGCCCTTGAGCCAATTGTTGAAGAGACGGGCGCGGTGCGCCGCCGCATTGTCGGTGGAGCCGTTGTTCAGCGGGGGTGCGGTAACCGGGATGAACAGCGTGTCGGGATTGGCCGCGAACACATCCTCCAGCGGCCGGTAGGTCCGGCTGTCCACGCTGTAATGGTGGCCCGGCCCGCCGGGGTGACGGTAAATGGCCCTAAGATTGGCCAGCGTAAGGTCGCCCAGCGGATCGCCCGGCTCGCTGCCGTCGGAGGTGATGTCGCTGTTGGGAAAGCAGCTTTTGAACATGATGACGGCGTTCGTGCGGCTGCCGGGAAACGCTTTCACATGCCCCAAATAGTCGTTGAACCACAGTAGCCAGGCGTTCATGTCCGTGCTGTCGCCGGGCACATCGCCCAGGGTGGCGGGCCGGGCCGCATCGGGGAGCAACTCCGTTCCGTAGGTGATCTCGTTGATCTGGTCGATATAGGACTTGGCCTGCAGGGCTTCGCGAAGGCTGTGATCGAGCCAGTTTTGGCCCACGGAATGGTGGATGAACAGGAGATCATCGGCATGAACCGACGGGCCGGCAAGGAACAGACACAAAAGAAGCCCCACTTGCGCCACAGACTTCATACCCACGCCTCCTTTCTTCCGCCAACGCTTCCTGCCTCGTCATTAACGCGAAGGCGGGAATCCACGCAGACTGGCAAGCGCCTCTCGCGACACCCCGGATTCCCGCCTTCGCGGGAATGACGGGTTAGCCATAACAATGGTGGTGCGCTCCGCTTCGCTGCGCACACCCTACGGTTACTTCGACCGCCCTACGTTTGCGCTTCAATTATACCATCCGCTTCCCGGTTACCCCCCGCCCCCGGCAAGGGGCTATAATATCTCCCTGTTGGACAGCCTGCCTGCCGCGGCGCAGCCTTTGACGAAGCCGGGCCCCCGGCTGTCCCTTTGGTCATAAGGACACCCCCATGCATTCCATCCAAGAAGACGACGCACTGGTCATTGCCGGGCGGCGTTTCGGCTCCCGGCTGATGATCGGCACGGGAAAGTTCCCCTCCGCACAGGCCCTGCGCGACGCGATAGAACAGAGCGGGGCGGAAATTGTGACCGTGGCGCTGCGTCGCGTGGACCTGTCACAGTCGGACGGCGAGGGGATTATGTCCGCCATTGATCCCAAACGCCAGTTGATTCTGCCGAACACCAGCGGCGCGCGCGATGCCGACGAGGCGGTGCGTCTGGCCCGGCTGGCCCGCGCGGCGGGCATGGAGCCCTGGATCAAACTGGAACTCACCCCCGAGCCGCGCTATCTCCTGCCCGACCCGGTCGAGACGCTGCGCGCCGCCGAAATTCTCGTCAAGGACGGGTTTGTCGTGCTGCCCTACATCCAGGCCGACCCCATGCTGGCCAAGCGGCTGGAGGAACTGGGCACGGCCACCGTGATGCCGCTGGGCGCACCCATCGGCAGCAACCGCGGCCTGCGCACGCGCGACATGATCCGTATCATCATTGAACAGTCCAACGTGCCCGTCGTCGTCGACGCCGGGCTGGGCGCGCCGTCGCACGCCGCCGAGTGCATGGAACTGGGCGCCGACGCGGTGCTGGTCAACACGGCGCTGGCCGACGCCCGCGACGCGGGCGCGATGGCCAGGGCCTTCGCCATGGCCACCGAGGCGGGGCGCATGGCCTGGCGCGCGGGGCTCGGCCCGGAGCGCAGTGAAGCCGAGGCATCCTCGCCGCTGACCGGTTTCCTTTTTGAAAACGCGGGGGACGGAAGTGGTCGGGGGGAGGACACATCTCGCCATGACTAGACCATGCGCCTGCCCCAGTCCCCCTTCGCCATGGCTAAAAGACGCGCCTGCCCCAGTCCCCCTTCGAAGGGGGTGGCCCGAAGGGCCGGGGGATGTAAATCGTCGCGCCATAACCGAACCGCATATTCAGTGACCCCCATGAGCTTTCTTGAAGAACTGGGCGCATGGCCCCGCGAACGCGCGGCCGCCCTCTATGAAAACGTCACCGAGGCCGACGTCCTCGCCGCGCTCGGCCGCGAAGAGCGCACGGTGCGCGACTTCGCCGCGCTGCTGTCGCCCGCCGCGCGCCCCTTTCTGGAAACAATGGCCCGCGAGGCGCAGCGGCTGACCCGCCACCACTTTGGCCGCACGATCAGCCTCTACGCGCCCATCTACTTCTCCAACCTGTGCTCGGCCGACTGCCTGTACTGCGGGTTTGCCGTCTGCTCCGGCGTGAAGGACGAACGGGTGACGCTGACGGACGAACAGATCGAGGCCGAATGCCGCGCGCTCAAGGCCATGGGTTACGACAGCGTGCTGCTGCTTACCGGCGAGTCACCCAACGCCGTGCCGCCCGCGCGCATGGCGGAGGTGGTGGCCATGGCCAACCGGCATTTCTCCAGCGTCTCCGTTGAAGTCTACTCCCTGGAAGAGGCCGACTATGCCCTGCTCTGCGAAAACGGGCTGGAAGGCGTGACGATCTACCAGGAAACCTACGACCGCGAACTGTACAGCGAGGTGCATCCGCGCGGGCTGAAGCGCGACTTCGACTACCGGATCGACACGCTCGAACGCGCCGGAAACGCCGGCGTGCGAAAGCTCACCGTGGGCGCGCTGCTCGGCCTTTTCGACTGGCACATTGACCTGATCTGGACTGCCATGCACGCGCGCCATCTGCAGAAGCGCTGCTGGCGCAGTTCCGTGGCCGTGTCGTTCCCGCGGCTGCGCCACACGCCTCCGCGCTTCCGCGTCGACTACCCCATGTCCGACGCCGAACTCGTGCAGGCCATTCTGGCCATGCGCCTCTTCCTGCCCGAGGCCGGGTTCAACCTGTCCACGCGTGAAAGCGCCCTATTCCGCGACCGCGTCATGCCGCTCGGCATCACTTCCATGAGCGCCGGGTCGAGCACGCGCCCCGGCGGCTACGGCAGCAGAGGCGAGGAGGTTCTCGAACAGTTCGAGGTGGAGGACACGCGCAGCCCCGAAGAGGTGGTCGCCATGATCCGCCGCGCCGGATACGACCCCGTCTGGAAAGACTTCGACCGCGCCTTCCGCAGGTGACCGGCAAAAGCAGCGCCCCGTACCGCCGCATGGTCCATGCGGATGAACAGGGAAACAGAACTACGTGATTCTGTCCAGCCTTTCGGCGAGCGCCTCCGGCGCGGTGATGGGCGCCTCACATACATTGCCCCGGCACAGGTATACCGCCGTCGCTCTGTCCACGGGCCCATGCCCCCCCCGGGTGAGGGGCAGGTCGGCGGGTTGGCCCTCGGGTCCCAGCGTGCGCGCCAGGCTGCGATGGGGCAAAAAACGCTCATGGATCACGCGCAGGAACGCGGGCTCCGCCTGGGCGGCGTCGTCGCCGGGGGCGAGCACCAGCTCGACAGGGTCGGCCAGCGCGAAATCGACCGCGTTGAGGGCCTTGAGAAACGCCTGCGGTGCGGCGGCCAGCAGGTCGGCCTGTGAGGCCAGTATCGCCACGGCGCGGTCGCGCCAGTCGCTCCGGTCCAGGTGGCACGACAGGCGCAGCAGCGCCTGCGCCGCCATGCTGTTGCCCGACGGCTCGGAACCGTCCTGCACGGGGCGTGACCGGGCGATAATGCCGGTGTGCCGGGCCGAGGTGTGAAAGAACAGCGGACTGTCGGGGGAGCCGAACTCGGTTGTCATCCTCTCCATCAACCGTTCCGCATGCCGAAGCCAGATCGGGTCGAAGGTGGTTTCGTAGAGATCGATGAACGCATTGACCGTGCAGGCGTAGTCGTCCAGATAGCCCGGGCCGGCGCCACGTTCCGCGCGCCAGGACCGCAATAGCACGCCGTTGCGGACCATGTGCCCGACCAGAAAGCGTCCCGCGCGTACGGCCGCGTTGGCGTACTGGGGCGCGTCGAGCACCTGGGCCCCGCGGCAGCAGGCCGAGATCATAAGTCCGTTCCATGCGGCCACGGCCTTGTCGTCCAATCCGGGCCGGACCCGCGCCATCCGCAGCGCGCGCAGGCGTGCGCGGTCCGCGGCCAGGCGCGTTTCAAGCGCATAGGGGTCGATGCCCAATTCCGCGGCAAGCTTTTCCGGAGGCTTGGGGAGGTGCAGGATGTTCTGTCCCGCATGGTACGGCTCGTGCGAACTGAAGTTGCCTTCCTTCTCCACGCCGTGGGCGTGCGCGAAGAACGCCCCCTCCTCCGCGCCAAGCGCGTCGAGCAGGGCTGTCCGCGTCCACAGGTAAAACGTACCCTCCTCGCCCCCGCTGTCCGCGTCTTCGCTGGAGAGAAACTCGCCGTGCGGCCCGCGGAGGTCGCGCAGCACGTAGTCGAGCGTTTCGGCGGCGACGCGGCGAAACAGCGGCGCGCCCGTCGCCTGCACCGCCTCCAGATAGGCCGCGGCCAGTTGCGCATTGTCGTAGAGCATCTTCTCGAAATGCGGCACGAGCCATTCATCGTCGGTGGAATAGCGGTGAAACCCGCCGCCAATCTGGTCATACATGCCGCCCCGCGCCATGTGGTCGAGCGTGTTCAGCGCCATGCCAAATGCATTTGCGTCGCCTGTGCGCCGCGCATGGCGCAGCAGCAGTTCAATCGAGCCGCTCGACGGAAACTTGGGCGCCGAACCCCAGCCGCCGTCGGCGGCGTCGTACGTGCGACCCAGGGCTTGGACTGCGTCGTCAATCAGCGACAGGTCCAGCACCTGTTCCGCGGCGGCGGGCAGGGACCCGCTCCCAAGCCGTTCGCGCACATGTGCGGCCAGTTCCGCCGCGCTGGACAGCACCGCGCCGCGGCGTTCCGCCCAAGCCTCGGTCACCGATGCCAGTACGCGCGGGAAACCGGGCCGTCCGTAGTAGTCTTCCGGCGGGTAGTAGGTGCCGCCGTAAAAAGGCTGCAAATCGGGCGTGAGAAACAGGCTCATCGGCCAGCCGCCCGCGCCTGTCAGGGCCACCACCGCGGCCATGTAAATCTCGTCCAGGTCGGGCCGCTCCTCGCGATCCACCTTGATGCACACAAAATCACGGTTGAGCAGCGCCGCGATGGCCGCGTTTTCGAAAGACTCCCGTTCCATGACATGGCACCAATGGCAGGCGGCATAGCCGATGGACAGAAAAATGGGTTTTTCCTCCGCCCGCGCCCGCACCAGCGCCTCCTCGCCAAAAGGATACCAGTCCACTGGATTGTGCGCATGCTGAACGAGATAGGGACTCGTCGCATCCGCCAGTCGGTTTGCAGGCATTGCGTTCACCTCGCGTAAGTCGCTGAAAAGTACACTGGTTGATAACACCGCCCGCAGCGCAAAGCCTTCCCCGGGAAACGCCGTCCTGCCGGGCGGTTTTCGCCGCGACAGGCGCTGACGGGTGGGACATCCTGGTTGGGCCCGTCTTCGTGCTACCATGCAGCATACCTATGGGAGACTTGGTCATGGGCATGATTGCCGCTTTGTCGACGTTGCTGCTGTTTGCCGCCCCGGACACGCAACTGGAGACCACCGCAACCGCGGTGGTTGTGCACTGCCGCGGGGAGGCGCTGTCCGTGCCGCTGGCTTGTCCCGTCGTGGAACTCGTCGGCGCGGCCGAGCCCCTGGGCGGGCAGGCCCCGTTGAATACCGAGGGCGACCTGAACACCGGGAGAACGTTGAAGGTCGCCTATGCCCCGACCCCGCTTTCCGGCGGCGGCACGATGGAGGCGGAATTGGCGCTGGCCTGGTCGCCGGAAGAACAGGTACTGCGCAAAATGCTGCGCCTTCGTTTTACC
>CAIJOU010000382.1 GCA_903822375.1 Candidatus Hydrogenedentota bacterium | reverse complement strand
GGTCGAAAAAACGCTGGAAGAACTGAACAGCGTGAACCGTGACCGGGAAAGCCGCTTTGATCAGGCCTATTCCATCATGGCCGCGCTGCGCGAAACGCTGGCTGCCGGCGAACTCGGCAGGACGTCGCCGGAGTTGAGCGAGCGCATAGGCGCGCTCGAAAGGCGGTTGCTGGACACGGAGTTTCAACTGGCCAACGAGCGCGCACGAGCCCAGGAGGCGGAGGCCAAACTGCGCGAGGCCGGACCGGCCGACGAGTCTGTTCAGGCGAAACTGCGCGAGTTGGAGGAACATCTTGAAAAGCGCGGCGAAACCATCAACGTGGCGCGCCAGCGCATTCTGCGCATGCAGGACAAGCTCGAGACACTGACGGCCGAAAAGGCCGGCAGTGAGGAGCGCGTCAAAGACCTCGAGGCGACCCTGGAACGGCGCAATGAGGCGCTGATGAAGGCGGAAGACCGCTTCAACGAGCTTCGCCGCAGGCTGGAGGACAAGGGCGCGGGCGGCAATGATGCCGCCGACCAGACTCAGGCGCGCGAGCTTGAGGCCCACCTCGACGAGGCACGGCTCGACGAGGCACGGAAGGCGACGGCCGCCCTGGAACAGATTAACGCCTCGCTGCAGCAGGAACTGTCAAAGCGCACGGCCGACGAGGCCGTGGCACAGCAGCGAATGGAGCAGCTCGCCGCACAGCTTGAGGAAGTCGGGCGTGAGCGCGACGAGAACCAGCGCCGCATTGACCGGGTCGAGCAGGAGCTTGTGCAGCGCGGTGCCGGCGCGGAACAAATCAAAGAACAGCTCCGCGTCATGGTCGACCGGCTCAAGCAGCGCGATGAGGAATTGGCCGCCCTCCAGGTGGAACTGGCGGCGACCCGGGAACGGGTGCGCACGCTGGAGACGGACAAGAAGACGCTGCAGGCCCGCGTCGACGAGATGGGGCCTCGCCTGTCCGAAACGGAGTCAGACCGCGACCGCCTGAAGGCGGCGCTGGCAGACCTGAACACGGAAAACGACCACCTTGCAGAGAACCTTGCAGAGGCCTGCAAACGGGCGGATGCCCTGGAAATGGCCGTGGCCGAGCGGGCTAGGCGCCTCAGCGAAACTGAATCGATGCATGAGGAGCGCGCCGGCGAGGCCCAGGCGCTGCTGGACGAAACCAAGGTGCTGCGCGGCCGCATCGTCGAACTCGAAACGGTTATAGAAGCTTGCGCAAGGGCGGACGAGTTGGCCCGGCGGGATACCGCAGCGCTTGAGGAAGAGGCCGCGGTCGCCCGCGCCGCCGTTGAGGCCTCGCACAGCCGCATTGCCGCGCTGGAGTCCGACCTGACCGGGCGTGACCAGGCGATAGAGGCGGCCGAGCGCCGTGCGGATGCGGCCGAGGAACTTGCGGCCAAGAATGAGGCCGTTGTCGCGGAAGGTCGGCAGAAGTTGTCCGCGCTGGAAGCGGAGGCCGAAGCGGCGCGCCAAGAGGCGCAGTCCCTGCGGGAGAACGCGGAACGCTATTCCTCCGAACTGGAAAGCCTGCGCCGGGAGGAGGAGGCGCTTCGTGCCGAAGTGTCCGCGAGAGCGTCAGAACTGGAGGATGTGCGCGCTCAGGCACGCCGGTCGGATGAAGCCCGCGCCAAGTCCGAATCGGAGACGGTCTCACTGCGGACCGCGGCTGAGCAGGCGGCGGCGGAAGCTGCGGACCTGCAGCAGCGCCTCAGCGTCTCGATCGGCGCGGATGAGGCGGCGGCACTGCGCCGGGAAACAGAGCAGGAACGCGAACGGGCCGCAACCATTCAGAGCCGCCTTGACGAGGAACTTGGCAAGGGGCTCAAGTCCGCACTTGCCCAGCAGTTGGTCGATGCCGTTCGTGACGCGGAAGAGGCCCGCGAGGAATTGCGCCAGGTGAAGCGGGAATTGGAGGGTTTGCGCAAGTCGGAGCCCGAAGAACCGTGCCCGCTGGACGAGGAGTCCATTCGCAGGGCCATTGCGGGAATGCCGGGGGACAAGCGCCGCAGTTTCACGGAGGTGCTAGCCGCCGTGTGCCTCATCACGCGCCGCCAGTTGAACGACCTGACGGCCATGCAGCAAAAGGCCCCCAGCACCAGCCTCATCCAGCTTATCAGCAAGAAGGGGCTGGTGGACGACGAGTCTCTTGCGCAGGTGCTGGCGGTGCAGTGCGGCGTTCCCTTTGTTGAGGTAAAGACCGAAAACATCCTTCCTGAAGTGGCCGACATCATTCCCGGCCGCATCGCCAAGAAACACGTGTGCGTCCCGATTAAAGCCGATGCCGAAAGCATCACGCTGGCCATGGCCAATCCGATGGACCTGCTGGCTGTTGAGGATATCGGCCACCTGACCGGACGCGCCGTGCATGCCGTGGTCGGCCGTTACGCCGACGTGGAAGAGGCTGTGGCGAAATACTATTGGGAACCCGAGTAAGCCCTGCTCTTAATCTTGCTCTTAATCTTGCTCCTGCTCTTGCTTACTTCTTCCGGCCGCAGCAGTTCTTGTAGGGCTTCCTGCTGCCGCAGGGACAGGGATCATTCGCCCACGGCGTCGCGCCGGGGGCGCTTCCTTTTTTCGGCTGCCGCATCCATTCCATCACATTCGCCGGGGGACGGCGGTGCCGGAGTTCATTGGCCATGAACTGCATCGGCGCGTCCACGTGCTTAAAGAACTTCTTGTACGCCGGACACAGATAACTCAATCCCGCTTCACCGTTGGCCGTCCGCGCAAAGCGGTGCTTGGGACATTCCCCGGCGCAGGCGAAAAGCACCGGGCATTCCCGGCAGCAGCGGGGGAGGGCATCCCGCTTTGCCTCGCCGAACAGCTGCTGCTGCTCCGACGCGGCCAGCGCCGTAATCGGTGTTTCCAGTATGTTGCCGAGCCGGTTCTCCGGGTAGACGTAGTGGTCGCACGAGTACAAATCGCCGTTGTGTTCCAGCGCCATCGCCTCGCCGCAGGTCTCGCGAAACAGGCACAGGCTCGGCGACATGCCCATCCACGCCTCCAGCGACACGTCAAACAACTGCACGAAGGTCCGCCCCACATCCTTGCGGACCCATTCGTCAAACACCCCCATCAGGAAACGCCCGTACTGTTCCGGCAGCACCGACCACGGGGTCACGGCCGCCTCCGGACTGTCGCCCGGACGCACCAGCGTCAGCCCGTCCGCGCGCGGCGCGGCCGCGGCGCGCTCCACCACCGGAATGAACTGCAGGTAGCCGCTGCCGTGTTCGCGCAGAAAGCGGTAAACCTCTTTGGGTCGGTCCGCATTGGCCCGGTGCACGCAGGTAAGCGTGTTGAATTCAACCTCGTGCCGTCTCAGGCACTCCATCCCGCGCATGACCCGGTCAAAGGTGCCGCGCCCGCCCTTGTCGCGGCGCCGCGCATCATGCAGCTCCGCGGGACCGTCGATGGACAGGCCCACCAGAATGCCCTGTTCGGCAAGAAAGGCCGCCCACTCGTCATCAATCAGAATGCCGTTCGTTTGAAACGTGTTGGTGACGCGCTTGCCGTTGGCATGCTGCTGCTGCAATTCCACCGCACGGCGGAAGAAATCGAGCCCCATCAGCGTCGGCTCGCCGCCCTGCCAGGCAAAGGTCACCTCCGGCGCTTCCTGCGATTCAATGTACTGGCGGATATAGCTCTCCAGCACCCCGGCCGACATCGCCGCAAGCGGGGCCTCGGGAAAGAGCTGTTCTTTTTCCAGATAGAAGCAATACTGGCAGGCCAGATTGCAGCGCGGTCCTGCCGGCTTTGCCATCACATGAAAAGGGTGGGGGCGTTTGTCTTGGCCTTCCATGACTGTCCTTTGAATCAGTTTTTACGAATATCGGTATTGTACACAAGATGCACTGTATTGGTGGGAACTGCTCCGGATTATGTATGTATGCGTGAGACCCGATGCTCAACCATGCATAATCCTGACTGGCTGGGAAAACGCAGAATAAGGGCAAATTCTTGCCCAATTAGTCATAAAACAGGTATCCTATATTCATGAGTATTCTACGTGACATACGCGTCAACCCCGTCGCACACTGGACCGGCCGCTTGTTGTTGAAGCTTTTCGGCTGGAAAACGGAAGGGCAATTGCCCGACACCACAAAGTGGGTCTGCATCGTTGCCTGGCACACCTCGAACTGGGATTTCTTCTTCGGACTCATGACTTCCTGGGTCTTCCGAATGCACACCAGTTTCCTGGGCAAGGCTCCGCTGTTCAAGGGGCCCTTCGGCTGGTTCTTCTATGCCGTGGGCGGCATCCCGGTGGACCGCTCCCGGCACCACAACTTGGTGGCCGCCGCAGTGGAGGCTTTTGAGAAAAGGTCAAACCTGATTTTCGTTATCGCGCCCGAAGGCACCCGCCGCAAGACCGAGTATTGGAAATCCGGCTTTTACCATATCGCCTTGGAGGCCCATGTGCCTATCGTCCTGGCCTATCTCGACTACGGCCGCAAAGTGGGCGGAGTCGGCCCCGTCATTTATCCCACCGGCGACGTGGAGGCGGACTTGGCGAAAATCCGCGCCTTCTACGAAACCGTCACGCCGCAACATCCCGAATTGAAGGGGGAGATCCGGTTCAAAGACGCGGAGAAGACCCCGCCGACAACGCCTTCGACTCCATAAGTTTCTTGGACGCGCGGATGTTCTTGGTCCCCCTTCGAGGGGGGTGGCCCGGAGGGCCGGGGGGTGTATGCCACGCATAGACCAGGAATATCCCTGCTCCGAGCATTGGTTGTGTGGGGCTTGAATTTCCGGGTTTGGGAACGGATACTTGTCGATCGTCGGCCCGTTATTCGCACCCAACCTTGGAACACATCATGAGACTGAACCCAATCGTCTTCGCCCTGATTGTCTTGACCCTCTTTTCGGTCTTGACTGTCCATGCGGAGACAAGCCCGCCCCTCAACCTGTCCCGCGCGGTCATTGTCGCCCCGCCCGAACTGGCCAAGGCGGCCGCCATGCTGCGCGAAGAAATCGCGCGCCGTTGCGCAGTGAACCTGGGCATGTCGAACAGCCTGCCGCCCACAGCCCCGGCCATCGTGCTGGGCACGGCGGACACGCCGGAGATTCCCGCCAAGCCGGATGGGTATGCGATCCGGGTGGAGGCTGCCGCAACGCCCGCGCCGCGCGTGTACCTGACCGGTCATGACGCACGCGGAACGCTCTTTGCCGTGGGGCGCCTCATTCGCCTGCTGGACTTCGGAAATGAAACCTTGTCCCTTGCCCCCGACACACACATTGCCACCGCGCCCGCCTATCCGCTACGCGGCACGCAGCTCGGCTACCGCGACACGGCCAACAGCTACGATGCGTGGGACATGCCCCAGTTCGAGCAGTACATCCGCGACATGATTCTCTTCGGCGCCAACAGCATCGAACTCATCCCGTCGCTTTACCCGGGCGAAAAGAATGGCAAAGTGATGCAGCGGCCGGTCTGGGACGCCACCATCGACCAGGCCAAACTGGTCAACGCCTACGGACTGGACCTGTGGCTCTGGATGGCCGCACTGAAAGACCTGTCCAAGCCGGAAGAAGCCAGGGCGGAACTGGAGCGGTGGGGGAGACTCTTCAAATCGATCGACCATATCGCAGGCGTGTTCGTGCCCGGCGGCGATGACGGCGACAACCTCGCACAAGACCTCATGCCCTGGCTGAAAGAACTCGCCAAGGTGCTCAAAGAAAGCCATCCCGAGGCCACGCTGTGGGTGTCCAACCAGACCTTTGAGGCGGACGAAGACGACTATTTCTTCAAGTATCTCGAAACCGAGGCCAACGGCTGGCTGACCGGCGTGGTGTACGGTCCGTGGAGCCGCATGACCGTCGAGCAACTGCGCGCGCGCACCCCGGCACGTTATCCCATCCGCGACTATCCCGACCTCACGCACACCGCCCGCTGCCAGTACTCCGTGTCCGCCTGGGACACTGCCTACGCCCACACCCTGGGCCGCGAGCCCGTGTGTCCCCGCCCGCGGGCCATGCGCCAAATCTTCCACCGCACCCTGCCGTCGACCTGCGGCATCATTTCCTATTCCGACGGCATCCACGACGATTTCAACAAGGTCATGTCCATCGCGCTGGCCTGGGACCCCGAGACCACGGCCGAGAGCATTCTCCAGGACTACGGCCGCGCCTTCTTCACCACGCAGCAGGCAAAAGCCGTCGCCGAAGGTCTGACTCGCCTTGAAACCGACTGGGACCTGCCCGCGCACGATAGCGGAGCGCAGGTGAATGCCACGCTGGCGCAATGGCGCGCCATTGGCGAAGCCGCGCCCGCGTTGCCGAAAGAGAACTGGCGCTTCCAGATGTACCTCTTCCGCGCCTGCTATGACGCCTACGTGCAGCACCGCGTGGTCGCCGAAGGCGACGCCGAGACGCACGCTCTTGAGGCGCTGCGCGCCGCGCGCACACTCGGCCCCGATGAGTCCGTCGCCAAGGCACAGGCCGCGCTGGCCGCCGGCACAACCGACCCGGAAATCGCCGTGTTGCGCGGCAATCTCGAAGAGCTGGGCAAGACACTGCTCGCCAGCATCGGATACCAGTTGAGCGCACAGCCGCCCTACAACGGCAAGGGACCCGAGCGCGGGGCCGTGCTCGACTTCCTCGACACGCCCCTGAACAGCCGTGTCTGGCTGGCCCGCGAAATGCAGTCGGCCTTGGGGAAGGAGACGCGCAACGGCAAGGTGGAAGCGCTGGAAACGCTCGCCGCATGGCAGGACCCGGGTCCCGGCGGCTTCTATGACGACTTGGGTAACGCCTGGAAGCAACCCCACCTCTGCATTCCCGCCGAAGCCTCCACCGACCCCGGTTTTCTGCACTCACCCCAGTGTGAATTCATGGACGCGCCCAATCTGCGCATCTCCTGGCAGGACCAAGCCCAGACCATCTACGGCACCCCCTTGAAGCTGCACTACGACGGTCTGGACCCCAAGGCCCTCTACACTCTCCGCGTCGTGTACGCCGGCCGTTTCAAACCGACCATGCGGCTGGTCGCCGATGGAGAATACGAGATTCACGGTCCGCTCGCCCAGCCCAGCCCCGTCGCGCCAATGGAGTTCAAAATCCCCAAAGCCGCCACGCAAAACGGCACCCTCGATCTCGAATGGCAACTGGTGAAAGGCCGCGGTTGCCAGGTTGCCGAGGTGTGGTTGACCAAGCAGAATTGACATAGGGCAAGGTACGGTCCCTAATCCCCCTTTGAAGGGGGCGGCCGCGAAGCGGCGGGGATGTTGCCTTAGATCCCCCTACAGCGCCGGCACGGCGCCGTGGTCCGCGAACAAGTGCACGTCATCATGCAGCCAGAGCAACGACGCAGGAAATTCCGTCGTCATAACGCCGCTCACCAAACGCTGCACCGCATGCGCCTTGGCCGCGCCGTTGACCACGAGCACGATGCGCCGTGCGCGCAGCACCTCGGCCATGCCCAGCGTGTATCCGTGGGTCGGTTTGCCCTGGGCGGCATCGAGCATCGCATGTTTCAGCGTGGACGCGTCGGTGGTGTGGGTTTCGGCGGGCAGGGTTGTTGCGGGATAGTTGAGGCCGATGTGGCCGTCAGCGCCCATACCCAGAATGCACAGGTCAATGCCGCCCATACGTTCAATCTCGGCGCGGATGCGGGCGCATTCCGCCTCGGGATCGGCGGCGTCGCTTTGAAAGCCGACAAGACATTCCGTAGAGAGGCCCCACGGTTTCAGAATCTGCTGTCGGATGTAGACCTCGCAGGTGACCGGGTCGTCCATGGCAAGG
>CAIJOU010000381.1 GCA_903822375.1 Candidatus Hydrogenedentota bacterium | reverse complement strand
TGGAGCAGGGACCGGGCGGAGCCGGAGATGGCAGCAGCACCCGCTACCCGCCCCTCAGAAGCATCGGGGGGAGTCTCTGCGGGGGCGGCGCGCAACGCGTCCGAAACGCTCTTGTTCTGGCGCCATATTTGGCGGATGCGCTCACTCATGCCCGCAACGGCGGCGGGTGAGACTTCATGCGAGACCCCAGTCTGGGACACTCCCTTGGAGGACGCGCCCAGGACTGCGAAAACACCCCCGCCCGTCACGCCCAAGGCCGCAATCAGACACACCAACAGCGCGACATGCGCCCTGACGACCCCAATCCCTTTCCTCATGACGCATCCTCTCCGCCCAGTCTACGGTTTCCCCCGCGATAAGGACCCTCACCTCAACACAAGGGATACCTTTAACCTTGGACTGTTGCCAACTGCCTTCGCCGTGGCAGATTCCGTGCCATCCCGAACGCCAGGTCGTTTTGGACCACTGCCGTATAAGACACAGTCATGTTTTGCGGATTACTGTATCAACGTGCAACGTCTCAAGCCTATGCGACTACAAGAACTGTCCGGAATCCGGGCATCAAAATGTCCGAAAACTGGACGTGCGTGTCTTTGGCCCGAGCAGCACCTCGGTTTGCACGCATCATCTGCCAATGCAAGAACTGTCGCTTTGCGCCTGCCAGCCCATCATGAGCTATCTCTCTCCTCCCTCCCGCGACGATTTGCATCGCCGTCCGGCACCGTGCAGAATGCCTTTCTTGTGAGGATGCGCCGGGTGGGCGCAGCCCCATGCGGAGGGCTCTGAAACGTGCGATGTCTGTGCCTGTTCTTGGTTGGCTTCGCCTGCGCGCTATGCGCATGCGCCGAACCGGCCATGGCAGAAGCCCATCCCGCCGACATCCCGGTCCCCAGAACCGGCCCGCTGGACGCCGCATTCGGGCCGCTGGATAACCTCATGGCGGACCTTATGAAGCGGTGGACGATTCCGGGATGCGCCCTAGCCGTGGTCAGGGGGGGCGAGCTGGTCCACTGGCAGGGATTTGGCTGCGCCGACCGGGAAGGAAAGAAGGCGGTGGAGCGGGACACCCTGTTCCGGGTGGCCAGCGTCTCCAAACCCGTCACGGCGGTCATGGCGCTGCTTCTAGTGGAGGCCGGCAAGCTCACGCTCGACACCCCGCTGGGCGAAGTCCTTCCCGAGGAAGTGCGCAACGCACCGGACCCGAACATTGCGCGGGTGACCGTGCGGCAGCTACTGCAGCACAGCGGGGGATGGGACGACGGCGACCACGACGAGGTGGCCCTGCGCAACGACGTGCGGCGTCTGGCCCGGGCGGCTGGGCCCAGAGGAACCGTCACCCCCGCGGATATCGTGCGCCGGCGGCTTACGCGCCCCCTCGACTTCATGCCCGGCAGCGACCACGCCTACAGCAACTTTGGCTATGTGGTTCTTGGAAGGGTCATAGAAAAGGTTTCCGGCAAGACCTACCCCGATGCCGTCAAGGAGACGGTGCTCGCGCCGCTTGGCGGTGATTTTACGGCTGTGATTGGGTCGCCGTGGCTGTCCGGACTCCATCCGCGCGAGGCGCGCTACTACGATTATCCCGGCGCGCTGCCGACCGAGGCGGTTCTGACCCCCGGCAAGGCCACAGCCTGGCCCGACGGCGGCATTGCCACCACGGCGCTCGACTCGGCCCTCGGCTGGGTCACGTCAGCGCCCTGCCTCGCGGCCTTCACTGACCACACCTTTGCGGCAATGCACGGCCGTCCCGGCCTCCTGACGGAGAAGACCGTGCGGGAAATGATTGCACGGCCCGCACCCCCTCTCTGGGTCGGTACAGATACCTACTACGGCCTGGGTTGGCGTGTGAAACCCCTGCCCGAAGGCTTGTACATCTGGCACAGCGGCAGCATGCCGGGAACTTCTGCGCTGGTGGTGCACAGCCCGAAAGATGTGAGTCTTGCCGTGGTAATGAACTCCCGGCCGCGCGACTGGGACGGATTCAACCGGTCGCTGCAGCAGGGCGTTGAAAGCGTTGTCGGAGGGCAATGACCTTCCTTGGAACATCGCGGAACGGAGGGGCAGAATTCCGAGTCGTGTGTCCTATTCTCGGACACATCGGTGCCCGGAATCTGGACAGGGTTTGAGATCTTGGAGGTGTGCGCACTGCCGGTTGGCACTGCAATCCACGAAGCATGACAATACTTCTTGCGTCGATGGTCCTACTTGTCTCACTACGTGGGATGGCATGGAACCTGCCAAGCGAATGCTGTCCACAGCAGTAGAAGGTCAAGAGAACCTCTCGCTTGAAGGAATAAGGGCTCCTTTCTGCGGGGGAAACAAAAACTGGTCAGAGAGGGCGCGCCATGAGGAAGATCAATGAGGGTATCGGCAGGGTTAGGCAGACAGGGGGCATGCATTCCTTTTCTTGGTTCACGCGGGCAGTTTGTCTTTTTGTGCTGTTTTCATTCTTGCCAGCAGGGGTCCAATTCTGGAATTTCCTGCCGTCCAACCAGGCGCACGCCGAGCAGCCCGCCAAGGGGCCTTCCGACGTGGCGGCGTGGAACGAACTGCTGACGCGGGTCAAATTGGCCTCCCTGGCCGACGCGAAGGCGAAGGGCCCGCTAGCCGACCCGGCGCAGCGGGAACGCCTGGCGAAACATCTGGAGCGGGTCTCCGATCCCCTCAATGAATTACTGGACAGGCCGGACACGCTGATGCCCGGGGACGGGGGCGAGGGAACCGCCCCCGGACGTTTGACCGCGGGCGACCTGGCCCGCCTGCGCAAGGACGATTCCGCTACAGGCCCGCGCACCCTGCTGGCGAGCATCCCCTACGCATCCAGGGATGATGGCACTTTGCGCATGGCCAAGGCGTGGGTGCTCCGTAAACATACCGCTGCGACCGAGACTGGCCCTCCGCAGATCGTCACGGACAGCGACGGTGTCGCGCCGTCCACGCCTCCGACCACGGCTGCGCCCGCGCCCGATTCCACGTCCGCTCCAGCCACCGGCGAAAGCCCCGCGCCTGTCGCGCCGGCGCTGATCAGTGTCGCCGACGCCCGGCAGATGCTGGCGTCTGGCGACTATGCGGCCGGTGCGGCGGCCCTCCTGACCCGGGTGGACTGGGACACGGACCCCGACACCCGCGCGGAAGCCGACTTCGCCCTGCGGCTTGTATGGCACGAGGCGGCTGCGGGCAGTCTGACCGACGAACAGTTGGATGT
>CAIJOU010000380.1 GCA_903822375.1 Candidatus Hydrogenedentota bacterium | reverse complement strand
TCAGGCAAAAGGGCGTGTGCCTGCAATACGCACTGGATGCGTTAAGGTTTCTGGTCACGCTGCAGGCGGCACCAAACTGGGGATAGGTCAGGTCGGGAATGACCGGTCTTGACACACCCGGGCGTGTCCGCATAGTATCTGGATTGCCTGTCCGTGGACACACGAATGAGTCTATGCGGAAATCTCCCATTAACAAAAAGGGTACAGCTGCACTATGGATCAAGACGGGTTGGAGAGAGACCTTTGCCGCGCGCCGGACTCGTGCGGCCAGACAATGGATGCTGGTTTCGCCGACGCCCCCCAAAGGGGTGGTCGCATCGCCGGCATCGACATGGCCCGTTCTCTCGCGATCTTCCTGATGGTCATCGAGAACTACAAGAATGCCATGAGCGCCCATGGTGACGGGCCCGGTTGGCTGGTCTGGTTCTTCTCACGCATCGAGGGTCGGGCGGCACCCGCCTTTGTGACGATTATGGGCGCGGGCCTTGCGCTTCTCGCGCACAAGACGCTTGAATCGGATACTTCCGCCCCCAGGCGGGACAGCACATCGCGCATCGTCAAGAGGGGGATGTTTCTCATCGCCTTGGGCGTTCTCAATTACCAGGTCTGGCCGGGGGACATTCTTCATTTCTATGGTTTCTACATGGCCCTTTGCGCCCTGCTGCTCTTCAGGCCCTCGTGGACGCTCCTGGCCGCCGCCGCAGCGGTGATGGTCGTGGCCTATATCATCAATCAGACTTTCGACTACGAGGCGGGATGGGAAAACGGGCACATATGGTACAACGGGTACCTGACGCTCCGGGGCTTCGTCCGCAACACCTTTATGAACGGCTACCACCCGGTCTTCCCCTGGACCGCCTACGCCCTGGTCGGCATGTGGCTCGCCCAACGGCCGATATTCAATAGGGAAGGGCGGCACCGTTACCTCTTTATCTTCCTCCCCGTCACCCTGCTTTTCGAGTTTGCGATGAGTTTCCCCGGTTTCCTGCGCTTCTTCTACAATCCCGACACCGGCGTGGCTTTTGTGGACGGCATGCTGCGGCTCCTGGTAACAAGGCCCCGTCTGTTGACCATGCTCGCGCGCGAGTTGGTCGCTGTCTCGGCGATTCTCGTGTGCCTCGAATTGGCGGACCAGTTTCGGAATTCACGCATCATCGAGATGCTGGCCACCACCGGACGCATGTCCCTTACCCACTACCTCGCACACACCTGTCTCGTATTGGGCCCCATGTTCCTGCTGGATGTGCTGGAGCAAAGCCGGATGACTTCGTTTCTCATATCCTGTGGCTTTTTCGCCGCCGCAATCACGTTTTCGGTGTTGTACTCGAAGCGGTACAAACTGGGACCGCTCGAAGCCCTTATGCGCCGCGTTGCCGGGTAGCCGGCCGGGCAGAATTCATCCGCCCTGCGACAAGACTGGTTCAGGCCTCGTTCATCTTCTCAGCGTGAAGTGTGCCCGCCCGCGGAGCGGTGCTGCACAAAGTCCAGGCACCTTTCCTGCTGCGTCGTTGAAGGGGCCTTTGGCCTTCGGGGGTCTTGACAGGTTATCTGTGCTAGGCTACAATCTGCACGGTGGTTGTGGAATCCCGTAATTCACAAGTGCTAGGAAAGAAGGTGGTTGCACTCGTCTGGTGGTGGAGGCGTGTGAAGGTGGGAAATCAACGGGGTTGAGGCGCGCGGATGAAGCGCGGAGAATGGGAGGTTGCCTGTCATGACTTACAATGGGAGTGGGATTCCGTTCTTTATTGTCTTTCTCAACGGACTGCTCGTCTGCCTGGCCGGCACGGCTGCCCCGGTGGTCCGCGTAGATGTGGACAACGTCTCGGGAACCGAGAACGGCGCCACATGGGCCACGGCCTTTTCCTCCATCCAGGCGGGCATTGACGCAGTCACGGCCACCGGTCAACCGGGCGAGCTCTGGGTGGCCGGAGGCGCCTATCGAGGCACGGGCACCGTTGTCGTAACCATGGCGCCCCACTGCGACCTGTACGGCGGCTTTGCCGGCACCGAAAATGCGCGGGTGGAGCGCGACATCCAGGCGCACGCCAGCATCATTGACGGTGAGAACCAGCGCACCTGCGTCTTTGGCGCCGACAATGCGCGGTTGGACGGATTCACCGTCACGCGGGGCAACGGCCCCCCCCGTCCGGCCATGCTGGCAGAAGTGGGCGCGCTTATTTCAGGTTTCGGCAGTTACACCGAGTTCGGCCATCTGTTCGCTATGGACAACGCGGGTGTGTCGCCGACCATCGCCGACTGTGTCTTCACGGGTAACAGTTCGGGATGCGCGGTCATCTTCAACTTTGCGGTGCTGAACGCCCCCTGCAGTGTGTCGATCACCAGATGCGCCGTCTCGAACAATCCCGGCTTTTCCTACGGTGTTCTGAATGGCAGCAGCAACAATGGGGTGTGCAGCCCGGAAATGTCTAACTGCTCCTTCGCCAACAACTCCATCGGGGTAATGAACGCGGGCATATTTGGAACCTGCATGCCGGTCATGCGCCGCTGTGTGTTCTCCGCGAACGCCCAAATGGGGATGTCCACCGCGTCACCCTACGGCGCGTACTGCCGTCCCCGTCTGGAAAACTGTCTCTTCACCGGGCACCCGAGTTACACACTGTTCGTCGGGTCAAATGTGGACCTGGTCAACTGCACCATTGCCGACAACTCTTCCCCCATGGACGCGTTTATGATCAGTTCCGGTTTCGCTGCAGGCACGGTGAAGAACTGCGTTGTGTGGAACAACACCGGCGGCTTTACCCCGGCCACCCCCACGCTGGCCGTTTCGTATTGCGACGTGGAGGGCGGTTATGCCGGGACAGGCAACATCAACGTCAACCCGCGGTTTGTGGACGCGGCGGGGGGCAATTTCCAGTTGCAGTCTGGTTCGCCTTGCGTGGACGCGGGCACGGCTGGCGGCGCGCCCGCGACGGACCTGTTGGGCGTGTCCCGCCCCAAAGGCATGGGTTATGACATGGGTGCCTATGAGATGGCCGTGATGGTGGTCGTCCCGGATCTTGTGGGCGTGGACCAGGTGGATGTGTCGGCAGCCGTTACAGCCGTCAGCCTGAAGGTCGGCGCGGCGACCCTGCAGTGCAGCGACATGATTCCGAAGGGTTTTGTCACAGGCCAATTCCCGGCGGCAGGCACGCAGGCGGTGGCGGGCAGCGCGGTGGCGTTCGTGGTGTCGACCGGCCCCTGTCCGCGCGTGCCGGTGGCCGGTGTGGGCGGGCTGATGTTGCTGGCTGCTGTCCTCGGTGCGGCCGTGGCTCGGAAACCGCAACGACAGTAACTGCGCCGTGGAATGGACGAAATGGAACCCGCCGTCATTCTGCCGCAATGGCCTGGTGGGTTTCGCGTTGCCGGGTGCCGGCCGGGCTGAAAATGCCCGGGACGCTACCGAATGGCACGGACTTGAGAGGCAAATCCCTTGTTCCGCGCTTTCAGCGCCATGTTCTTAAGGTTCCGGCTTCCCGGGGCGTTGCCCCGGGCTGTCTTATTAAGCGCCTTCGGCGCGTAGAATGAAGTGCCCCGGACGTTTGGAAACCCCACTACCCGCAGGCAAACAATGCAGTGCCCTTGGTCCTCCGGCCCGAAGGGCCAAAACATGACAGCCCGGGGCAACGCCCCGGGTAAAGGCAATACCCTTCCCCGGTTTGTCCTATAGAGGCGTCAGTGGACCTTTACGCTGCGCGCGTGTTCCCGGAGGTCGAACTGCGCCTCCTCAAGCGTGGTAATCCGCCGGTCGTCGAGAAACAGTCCATCCACCGTGACATCGGAAACGGCGTGTTCCTCGTCATAACCTTCAAAAGAGGAGGGGGGCATGCGGTCGGCGTAAATGCGGATGTTTCGCAGCGTGATGTCGTAGATGTAGCCGCGGCGTTCGAGTCCGCCCGAGTATTCCGCGTGCTTCACTATTTCGAAGCAGACCGCTCGGGGCATATAGGTGCTGTTCGGGTCTGCGACAAACGGGGTCTCGTCATTCTTCTGCAGGGTGGGACGCTGGATGACGGGATCGTACTCAATGCGGATGTCTTCATAAAGGACGTCATGCACCCTGCCGTAATCAACGTTCATGATGTCGATGGCGGGACCGGTCAGATGGATTACGTCGCAGTTGCGGAAGGTAATCCGGCGCAGG
>CAIJOU010000379.1 GCA_903822375.1 Candidatus Hydrogenedentota bacterium | reverse complement strand
TCGCGGCAAGCGCGGACGTCAACGCGCGGCAAGAAGGGAGACCGGGCATGGACAATTCTCAAGTGGGAGACCGGTTGTGCGTTTCGGGGAGCCTTGGGGGAATCTCGCGGCGCCGTTTTCTGCGCGGCGCGGCGGCTGCGACCGCCTTCACGATAGTCCCCTCCCATGTCCTGGCCGGGAGCAACGCAGCAACGCCGAATGACAAGCTCAATATGGCATTCATCGGCGTGGGCTGGCAGGGCATATACAACCTGCAGACTTTCCTGCAGGACCACGACGTGAGGGTGGTGGCGGTGTGCGACGTCAACCGGGAGGGACCCTATCTGGGACGCGGCATCGCCGGGCGCGAACCCGGCCGCAGGATGGTGGACGACTACTACGGCGACAAGGGAACCGGCTGCGCCGTCTACGCCGATTTCCGCCAGATGCTCGACGAACGGAACGACATTGACGCGGTGGTCATCACCACCCCGGACCATATCCATGCCGTCGCCGCCTTGGCCGCCATCAAGAAGGGCAAGCATGTCTTTTGCGAAAAGCCGCTGGCCCATTCCGTAAGCGAGGTGCGCGCGATGACCGAAGCGGCCCGGCAGGCGAAAGTGGCCACTCAAATGGGAAACTGGGGCCACGCCAAGGAGGACATCCGCCTGCTCTGCGAATGGATTTGGGACGGGGCTATCGGGTCCGTGCGGGAGGTCCATGCGTGGACGAACCGGCCCGGCGGTTGGTGGCCCTATGGCATTGACCGGCCCAAGGAGGAACCGCCGGTGCCCGAGGGACTGGACTGGGACCTCTGGCTGGGTCCGGCGGCAAGCCGTCCCTATCACCCGGCATACCTGCCCTTCACCTGGCGCGGATGGTGGGATTTCGGGTCCGGCGCGCTCGGCGACATGGGCTGCCACATCCTGGACCCCGTGGTCTGGGCGCTTCGTCTTGGCAGTCCCGAGACCGTCGAGGCGAGTTCCGTCAAGCTGAACACTCGCGCAACGCCCTTTGGCGCCGAGATGCCCGCGGGAAAGATACACCCGGAGACAACCACGGCGGCGGCCATTGTACGCTGGGAATTCCCCGCCCGCGACGGTCTTCCGCCCGTCACGCTAACCTGGCACGACGGCGGCCTAATGCCGCCGCGGCCCGATGAATTGGAGCCGGGCCGCAAGATGGGCGACAACGACGGCGGGGTGCTGTTTGTCGGCGACAAGGGCAAGCTGATGTGCGGCTGCTATGGCAGCGACCCGCAACTGCTCCCAGCATCAAGGATGAAGGCCTACAAGCAGCCGCCGCAAACCCTGCCGCGTTCCATCGGCCATTACAAGGAATGGGTCAGGGCCTGCCGGGGCGGCGAACCGGCATGCTCCAACTTCAACTACAGCGGGCTGCTCGCTGAAACTGTGACATTGGGCGTCGCGGCTATTCGGGCGGACATGAAGTTGCGCTGGGATGCGGCCAAGATGGCGTTTGTCAATACTCCCGAGGCAAACCGTTTTCTCAGCCCGGTCTACCGCGAAGGCTGGAGCCTATAGCGCGAACTTCGTGGGCAATCGTTAATCGTGCGTTACTGGGGCTAGAATTCAGGCAGCAAAACAGCACGCGAAAAAAACATCCCCCGCCGCTTCGCGGCACCCCCTTCAAAGGGGGATTTGGGACGCACTTGGAGATGGTTCATGATTCTTTCCGCGCTCGCCGTATGTCTGGCGTTGGCCGCCAACCCCGGCTATACCATTCCAATTGTTGACCTCGCCGCGGACACCTCGCGTCAGGTGATGGTGGACCGGGAGTCCGGCCAGTACTTGGGACATCCGACGACGGTGCTGCTGGAAGACGGCAGGACGATGATCGTGGTGTATCCCAAAGGGCACGGCAAAGGCGCGATCATGATGAAGCGCAGCACGGACGGGGGCTTGGCCTGGTCCGAACGCCTGCCGGTTCCGGAGAATTGGTCCACCTCGAAGGAGACGCCGACGATCCACCGTGTGATTGCGCCGGACGGCACGAAGCGGCTTATCCTGTTCTCCGGGCTCTATCCCATCCGCATGGCCCACTCTGAAGATGACGGGCTGAACTGGTCGCCGCTGGCACCGATTGGCGATTTCGGCGGGATTGTCGCCATGGCCTCGGTGGAGCGCCTGAAGAACGGCGACTACATGGCGCTGTTTCACGACGACGGGCGCTTCTTTGAGGCGGGTATGGAGAAACGGCTGATTGTGAAACCGGTGTTCATCGTCTACAAGACCGTCTCCAAGGACGGCGGGATGACCTGGTCCAAGCCGGAGACTATCGCGACCCACCCTGAGGCGCAGTTGTGCGAGCCGGGCCTGGTGCGTTCGCCCGACGGAAAACAGCTTGCGGTGCTGCTGCGCGAGAACAGCCGCAAATTTAACTCCTTCGTCGTTTTCTCCGATGATGAGGGGCTGACATGGACCGCGCCGCGCGAATTGCCCGCCGCGCTCACGGGCGACCGCCACACAGGCAGGTATGCGCCCGACGGACGGCTTTTCATTTCCTTCCGCGACACGACCCGGGAGAGCGCGACCAAGGGCGACTGGGTGGGGTGGGTGGGACATTACGACGACATCGTTCAGGGCCGCGAAGGCCAGTGCCGTATCAGGCTCATGAAGAATTACAAAAGCGGCGACTGCGCCTATCCGGGTGTGGAGGTATTGCCGGACGGCACCTTCGTCTGCACGACCTACGGCCACTGGACGAAGGATGAACCGCCTTACATCATGTCGGTGCGTTTCAAACTGGATGAACTGGATGCAAAGCAATCGACCGCCCACAGGTGAGAATCTCTATTCCCCCGCTTGCGGCATGGGACGGAATCCGCTTTTCTTTCCAAGGCGCTCTTGATCTGCCGTGTAAAACAGTCGCGCCGCACGAATGGCAAAACATCCTGCAAAAAACCCGCCTGGAATCGGCCCCGATACCGTGGGAGTGGAAACCCGACTTGCTTAACGGTGGGTTGTTTTCAACCGCCGCCACGCGCACAATATTCACAGGGGTGTGCGCAACCGTGGGAAAAGGACTGCAATATTGGCCGGGTTGTTGATGCAGGGTGCGGGTCGCATGTCGGCGGCCGCCGCGGTTGCAATCGCCGCAGTGCTGCTGGAGGTCGCGGCAGCAACGGCCCAGCCCGCGAACATCGCCTTTCTGGCAGCAGAGTCGTCGGAACAGGCCATGGGCCCGCACAACCGGGCGGCATGGGAGGCGGTCCGGGCGATGGGAAACGCCACGCTGCTCCTGAGCGGCGACAAGGGTGCGTTTAAGGACACGACCGGTGCCGAGCACGCACTGGCCGAGTTCAGCGTGGTCTGGTATCACCAGGGCGACGCTATCGCACGCACGACGCTGTACGCCGGGGCGCCTCTTGCGGCAATGCGCGCCTTCGCGGAGAAGGGCGGCGGCGTGCTGCTCTCCGGCGGCGCACTGGCGATGGTGGCCCCGCTCGGGCTGGAAACGGAGATCCGGCCGCAGCGGCGACAACTGGAAAACTATCGCGACCCGGCGGCGATGATTCCCGTGGAGCGTTCGCATCCCGCTTTTGCCGGACTGACGGAGGACAACGGACTCGTCTGGCTCAGCCGGGGCGGATGCCCGGCGGTCGGCGACTTTTATTGGGGCGGCCCCGCCGAGGGAATGGTTCTGGCCAACACACCGCGCGGCGTCGAACGGCCACTCGCCGAGTACAGGCTCGGGGCAGGCCGAGTGATCGTCTTTGGTTGGCGGTGGCCCGACTATGCCGACACGGAGAACCCGCACCGCCCCAACCTGCTCCGGCTCACATCGAACCTGCTCCAATATCTGGCGGCACCTTCCTCCTGGCGGCCGGTCGTCATTCGTTCCAAGTTCCCGGCCGCGGCCTTTCCGGAGATGACGGGCATAGCGGCCCCGCGATGGCGGGCACTCCGCATGGCCATTGAGGACCTTTCCAAAACCTTTCCAGACCGCTACCCGCGCGACGGCGAATTCCTGGACCGGTTGACGGCACTCCAATCCGAACACGACGCAGTCCCGACCGATGCCGGCCGCGAGGTGTATACGGATATCATCGCGCGTTTTGACGCCCTGCAACGTGAAGCGCTCCTGGCCAATCCGCTAATCGATTTCGACCGTTTGCTGATGATCCGCCGCAGCGCGGCGCAACTCGGGTTGGCCCACAATTCCAACGGCAACGACGACCTGCCGCCAACGGGCTATGACAACACACTGGTGAGCCTTTCACCGCCCGCGCCGGACGGCACCATCAATACGATCTTTCGTCCCGAAGGCGATCGGTTCATCGGCGACCTGGACCTGCATTACGATGCGGAGAAGCTGCTGCTCTCCATTCCAGACGCGCAGGGCCGCTGGGGCGTTTCGGAACTGCAACTGAACACGGGAACGCTGACGCACCTGCCGCTCATTGAAGATCCCGACGTCCACAATTATGACGCGTGCTATCTGCCCGACGGGCGGATTGTGTTCACGTCAACGGCGCCTTTTGTCGGCGTGCCCTGCCTCGGGGGCGCATCGAAGGTGGCCAATCTCTATTTGCTCGAACTCGACGGCCGCATCCGCCGGCTTACAAACGACCAGGATCACAACTGGTGTCCGGCCGTGCTGAACAGCGGGCGCATTCTCTATCAGCGGTGGGAGTACGCCGACATTGCCCACGCCTTCTACCGTCTGCTATTTTCCGCGAACCCGGACGGCAGCGGGCAGGCGGAATACTACGGGAGCAATTCGTTCTGGCCGACGACGATGTTCTACGCCCGGCCCATTCCGGGGCATCCGACCAAGGTCGTTGCGGTGGTGGGCGGACACCACGATGCACCGCGCCAGGGCGAGCTCGTCATCCTCGACCCCGCGCGCGGACGGCACGAGGCGGATGGCGCCGTGCAGCGCATCCCGGGCTATGGGGAAAAGGTGGAGCCGGTCATACTGGACGGGCTGATCGGGGCAAGCTGGCCGCGTTTTCTCTATACGTTCCCGCTGAGCGAGAAGTATTTTCTGGTTTCCTGCAAACCCACGAAGAACGCCCTCTGGGGTGTCTATCTGGTAGACGTTTTCGATAACTTCGTGTTGCTGCACGAGGAACCGGGCTACGCGATGCTGGAGCCGATTCCCTGGCGCAAGACACAACGGCAGCCCTGCATTCCCGATGTGGTCGATCCCGCGCAAAAGGAGGCAACCGTCCTGCTGGCCGATGTCTACCGCGGGCCCGGACTGGCCGGGGTGCCGCGCGGCGCCGTCAAGGCGCTGCGCCTCGTGAGCTATGACTTCACCTTTCACGGCATGGGCGGCGAACCGGACCGCGTTGGTCTGGACGGTCCCTGGGACGTGAAACGCATCCTCGGCACCGTTCCGGTCGAGCCGGACGGCTCCGCCAACTTCCGGGTGCCGTCCTGCACACCGGTGGCGCTCCAGCCGCTGGACGCCGACGGCAAGGCACTGGCGCTGATGCGGAGTTGGATGACCGGCGCGCCGGGCGAGGTGCTCTCTTGCACCGGCTGCCACGAGAAACAGAACACGGCGGGCTCTGCGGTTTCCACGCCGCAGGCATTCCGCCGCGCGCCCTCTGCCGTGAAACCCTGGTACGGGCCCGCGCGTGGATTCTCCTTTGAACGCGAGGTGCAACCGGTCCTGGACGCCTATTGCGTGAGTTGCCATAACGCCGCCGCGCCCGCAAGTGGTCAGGCGGCCTTTGACCTGAGCGCCCGGCCCGCTGAACGGGTTCCGTCGGCGTTCCAGATGCATTTTTCGCCGTCCTATATGCAACTGCGCCGCTGGGTATACACGCCGACGCTGGAGAGCGACGCGCACCTGCTTCTCCCCCGTTCCTTTCATGCGGGCACGAGTGCGCTGATTCAGATCCTGCGCGACGGCCATTACGGCGTCCGCCTCAACGAGGAGGCATGGGACCGGCTGATCACCTGGATCGACCTGAATGCGCCCTTCCACGGTTCGTGGCGGGAGGTTGTCGCCTCCGATCCCAAGAAACTCGCCGCGGCCCTTCACTGTGCCGAACGGCGCCGCGAACTGCATAACCGCTATGCGGGCATCGACGAAGACCCGGAAGCAGCCTATCCCGTCACCGTGCTCGAAAAGCAGGTACCACCGCCAGCGTTGGTACTGGCGGAGACCTTCGCCGAGAAACAAGGTGCGGTGCCCGGACAGGCGGTGCCGCCGGAGACGGACGACAAGAGGCTGGTCACGCGCATTGAGATTGCGGACGGCGTCTCGATTGAACTGCTTCGGGTCGAAGCGGGTACATTCCTCATGGGCTCCGACCAGGGATACCCGAACGAACGACCGGCACATCCTGAAAACATCGACAGGGCCTTCCTCATGGGCCGCGTCGAAGTGACCAATCAGCAGTACCGGTGTTTCGACCCCGCGCATGACAGCGGCCTGGAGACCGGGGAACAGTACCAATTCGGCGACGACGAGCGCGGATTCACGCTCAACCGGCCCGAACAGCCGGTCGTGCGGGTTTCCTGGGATCAGGCCATGGCCTTCTGCGCATGGCTCTCCGCAAAGACGGGAAGCACGTTCACGCTGCCCACTGAGGCGCAGTGGGAATATGCGTGCCGGGCGGGCACCTCCACCCCGCTGTGGTATGGCACGCTGGACGATGACTTCAGCCGCTGTGCCAATCTCTCCGACGCGACCCACCACACGGTCTATTATCCCCACGTGCCGGACGCGCTGCCGCCCTGGCGTCCGGCCGACACCCGGTTCGATGATCACTGGCGCGTGTCCGCGCTGGTCGGAACCTTCGCGCCCAATCCGTGGGGGCTCTGCGACATGCACGGCAACGTTGCCGAATGGACCTGTTCAGACTATCGTCCCCTGACAGCGAGCGCCAATGACGGAACAAACTCCAGAAAGGTCGTGCGAGGCGGCTCCTGGATGGACTGTCCCCGGCGCGCCCGCTCCGCATTTCGCCTTCACTATGAGGCATCGCAGGCCGTTCACGACGTGGGATTTCGCGTCGTCTGCGAGCTCAAGAATCCGTAGCTTTTCGTTTGGTCCATACCGCGCGCCCCTGCGCAAGCCTGTGACATTCTCTCCAACGCGGGCGTACCCGTGGAGTTGGCATCATGACAAATCAGTTGTTCTTGAGCATTGCCGCGTACTGTATGGTCGTCGCGCGCTGTGTGGCCGCGACGGAGGTGCAGGAGGGCGACGCCTTTGCACGCGCGGATGGAGAAACGCACCGCTGGACCATCGGCACGGCGGCCGTCCAGATGACCTACGCCTGTGCAGACGGCCAACTGCGGATGGAGCATTTCCAG
>CAIJOU010000378.1 GCA_903822375.1 Candidatus Hydrogenedentota bacterium | reverse complement strand
GTCAGAAACCTGTAGGACAGCCGCCATCGGCTGTCAGTCCCGCGGGTGACGGCATGCGACCAAGCATATTGTCGCGTCCGACAGAGTAAAATGCAAGAGCGCGGACGGGGCTGTTCCTGGGAACGCCAATCTCCCGATTGGCTCCGGAAAGAATGCCAATCGGGAGATTGGCGCGCCCAGGAGCACAAGAAGATCCTTTCATCACCGCGGTCCCTTCAAGTCCTCCGTCAGCAACTGGCACTGCGCCATCTGTCCTATATCGCTGCCCGCGATCTGCCACACCACCCGCTTGTCGTCGGTGACCTCAAACAGGTGCGCTCCCACCTTTCCGTTCCCGTCCTGCGCATTCCAGTTGCAGACGATCGTGTCGCCGTTGGGCAGGCGCTGGATGCCGGCGAGAATGCCAACGTTGATGTCGGGGATGTCGGTCTCCATCAGTTCCCAGAAGACCTTGCCGTCGCGGTCGTATTCGGTGACGGCGCGGTCCTGACTGATGAGCGTGTGGCCGTTTTCGAGGCGCAGCGCGCACACGGGTGACGGCCGTTTGGGGAATTCATGAAGGACCTTGCCGTCGCGGTCGTATTCGCGCACGACGCCTTCGGCCGTGAACGGCACGAGATAAGTGCCCTCGGGCGTTTTGCGGCACATGCGGAACTGCGCGTGGGGCGTCTTCTCCGTGGTGGACAACTGCACCTGGTGGACTATCTCGCCCTTGCGGTTCACCTCGATGAGGCGGCATTCGCCGACAATGCCGATCATGACGTTGCCGTCGGGCAACGGCTGGCAGTTGGGGATCTCGTTGGGCTTTTCGGTCTTGTACTCCCATACGACCTGCTTGTCCCGGGTGACCTCGCGCACGCCTTGGTAGTAGGTCGTCAGGATGTTGCCATTGGGCAGCATCCACACATCCTGCGGATGGGGGACGCCGTACTCCCAGACAATCTCGCCAGCCGTGTTGCGGATGGCGACGCGGTCATGCACGTGCTCGGAGAAAAGGATCGGGTAGGGCTGCCATAGATTCTCGTGCCAGAAATTGCCGCGCAGGCCCGGCTGCGTGCCGTCGATGCCCTGCGGATTGCCCGGGTCCACATCGAGCGCGGGCCACACCAGCTCGCCTTTCAACTGGGCCTCTTCGCGGGTGAAGGCGCCGAGGCGCAGTGAGTTGCAGTCGAGCCACTGGACCACCTGGTGGCGCTCCTCCGCGGTAACGTTCTTAAGGTGGTTGTCGCTCAGCAGCGCGTGGCCAATCTTGCAGTTGCGCGCGCCGAAGCGGCCGGGGATGGTGCGCGAGCCGCCGTGGATGCCGCTGTATTTGGTGGTCATGTCGGTGAACATCGCGCCGGAGAACCAGAAGGTGTAGTCCTCCTTGAGCGCCTCGTAGCTCATGTCCTGCGGCCCCTTGCCTTCTTTGGTGTGGCAGGGCAGGCAGGTCTTGTCGAAGATCGGCTTGATTTGGCGGTAATAGCTGACCGGCTCGACGGGCCCGCATTCGGGCATCAGTTTCGACGGCGCGCGCTGCATGGCAATCGGTTGCGCCTTCGGCGTGGGCGCACCCTTCACGCTCTCGTGGCAACCCACACAGGAAAGCTGCTCGCCCGGATGCACAAACGCCGCGGAGCGCATGGACTGGACAGCCATGTAGTTCTCGTCGAGCACCTGGAAGATAAGCTGCTTGGCAACGGGCGCCTCGAAGTAGGCGCTGCCGTCCTCCTCCACCGGCACGATGCCCAGGGGAATGCGCGGCGTGTTCTCGCGCTCATAGCCCGCCAGCGGCTCACCCATGGCGTGGTTGGTCTTGGGGATGTTCTGCACCACCCGCAGCCATTTGATCTTGGTGTCCTTCGGAAACGGCAGGTCGGAGTCGTACACATTCATGACGGCGACGGTCGCCTTGGGGCCCTCCTCCACGCCCTTGGGCCGCAATTTGGAAGGGATGGCCGTGGGGCAGGGCCGCGCGCGCAGGGGAATCGGGTTGACCATGCGCAGGCGCTCGTCCTGCTTGCACGGCAGCGAGCGCAGATCGCAGAGGATTTCCTTGTTGCCGTAGCGGTCCACCAGCGCCACATTTTCCCACACGTTGCACAGGTAGAAGTCTTCGCTGAGCGGCCACGGCGTGCCGTACTTGTAGTGCCGCCGTCCCGGCATTTCCGTCTCGGGAAAGGCCTCGTCCGGCGTCACGCGCTGGATCTGGCCCATGTGGTGATCGTCGTCCTTGCGCAAGTCGAGCATGCACAGCGTTCCGAAGCTCTCGCCGTGATGCGGTGCGGCCGTGAACAGGTACAGGGGCGAGTTGGGAATGGCGCGGATGCTCATCTCCACCAGCGCCGCGCCGAAACGGCTGTCCCATTCGCGGCCGTTCTCCACCCGGTAGGGCGTGTGGTCCGGAAAGGTGTCATAGGGCAGCGGATAGTTTCCGTGCGGCGCGCGCGGGTTGGTGCCGTCGGGCCCGCTGATCCAGAAGCGCGTGCCCAGGCAGTTTTCGCGGTCCACATAGTCCCAGCGCGTGTAGACGAGTTGGCCGTCGTTGTTCACCGACGGGTTCCATTCGCTCGTCTCGAAATAACTGAGCGGCGTGATGTCCGAGCCGTCGTCGCGCATGGAGAACAGCGTGTAACTGCGCACCTTCAGGTAGGCCGCGAAACAGCGGATATAACCGCCGCGCCGTTCCGACACAAACGCGATGCGCCCGTCGGGCAGCCAGCAGGGGCTGAAATCGTTCACATCGCCGTCGGTCAATTGGCGCAGGTCGGAACCGTCCACGTTGACCGAAAACAGGTGGAAACATTTCTTCTGCGAGTAGATCCAGCGGTGCTCGGCGTTCTCCGTCCAGGCGAAGACGATGCTCTTGCCGTCATACGAGAGATCTGGCGTGGCGAAAGCGCCGTGATCCAGTTTCTGGCCTTGCAGCCGGCCATTTTGCACCACCGAATCGGCCAGGATGTTGATCACCTCCGGCCGCGTCTTGAAATTACGAATCTGGTACAGCCCGCCGCCTGG
>CAIJOU010000377.1 GCA_903822375.1 Candidatus Hydrogenedentota bacterium | reverse complement strand
TGCCGAAGAGATCGAGAAGTACACCAAGACCTACGATCTGGGCCGCGTCGTCTGGCCGTCCTATCCCATCGTGTTCGCGAAGAACATAGGCGACCTCGCCGACGAGATCAAGAAGCGCGACCTGTTTCTCTTCGACATCTGGGGTTATGTGCCGGGCTCGGGGCCGGGCGACTATTGGATGCAGTACAAAGTGCCCGCCGACGCGCTGGCCACGCTCGAGTCCAAGCTGGGTGACCATTGGCTTGGCATGGACGTGGGCGAGCAGGACGGACGCTACATCGGCGGCTACGCCGATCAGGCGTTCCCCATTTCAAGCAACCGCTTCGACCAGTACCTGAACTTCCAGCGCCATTTCGAGCGGATGGGCGATGACCTCGGCCACAAGCTCTCGACACTCGTCTCGCTCAATTTCGGCCATTACTTCCTCAAGGAGGGCACCTACGCGACCATCGGCGCGGAAACGGCCCAGGGTCTGCCCAACAACCAGGTCTACTATTCGTTCATCCGCGGCGCGGGCAAGCAGTACGGCGTGCCCTGGTTCGGCAACGCCTCCGTGTTCAACCGGTGGGGCTACAAGAACTACGATTCGGACGGCCCGGACCACAGCGCCGTCAAAGGCACCAGCCTCAACCTGCTCAAGCGGCTCATGTACACGCACATCCTCTACAACAGCGTGTTCGTCGGCTTTGAAAGCGGCTGGTTCGCCAAGGGGGAACTGAGCCCCATCGGACGCATCCAGCAGAGCGCGCAGCAGTGGGTTCGCGAAAACGGTTCACCCGGCGTCATGCAGACGCCCGTCGCGCTGCTCTTCAACTTCGACGCCGGCTGGACCTTCCCGCGCCATCTCTACACGCAAAACACCTACCGTGTCTGGGGCAACATGCCCTACGGTCCCGGAGACTACCTCGCCGACCACGTGCTCGACATGCTCTATCCGGGCTACCAGGACGCGTCCTACTTCCACAACGAGTCGGGCTTCATGGCGCCCACACCCTACGGCGACAGCGCCGACTGCCTGCTGACCGACGCGCCGGACTGGGTGCTGTCGTGCTATCCGCTGGTCGTGGTGACCAGCGAACTGTCAGGCGGTGCGGAACTGCGCGACAAGCTGGCCGCCTACGTCAATGCGGGCGGCACGCTTGTCATTACGGCGGGCAATATCGCCAAGTTCCCGGCGGGACTCTGCGGCGTCAAGGCCGACCCGCATCCCGAACAGATGGAAAACGGTGCCGAGATCACGGGCGACTTCGGCTCGGTTCGGGAAACGACTTCCTTCGCCCTCCACGCACTGGAATTCCCCGCCACAGCGCGGGTAATGGAAACGTGCGTCGACGAACCCGTGGCAGTCTCTTTGGAACATGGAAAGGGCAAGGTTGTGGTATTGGCCAGCACCTTCGGCGTGTCCGCCGATTCGACCGCTACCGAGCCGATCGCCAGCAAGGTGGATGCGCCGCTGTCCAAGCCCTATCCCCTCCTCAACCATGTCCGTGCCGTGCTCGATGCGGTGCTGAAGGAACAGGTCCTCTTCAGTGTGGGCGACGGGCTCAGCCTCGTGGTCTGCCGCAAGGAGGCGGGCGCCTACACCCTGGGTATCTGCAACAACAGCCTTGAACCCAAACCCTACGCCATCGCGTCCCATTGCGGCGCCATTGAATCCATCGCGGAACTGTCTCTGGACCAGTCGGAAAAGGGCACCGTCGGCTATCTTCCGGAAGGACTGGAGAGCACGGTCATTGGCGCAAGCGGTGACGGAACCATTGCAGGCGGCGATGTGCGCATCTTCTCCGTCAAGGTGCATGAAGAAGGCGTGGAGGAAATTCCCCATGTTGCCCCGCCCGCGCACACGCACGGGCGCATCCTGCCCCTGCGCGGAACGCGCACCGTCAAGGAGGAAGTGCTTGCCCGCCCCACC
>CAIJOU010000376.1 GCA_903822375.1 Candidatus Hydrogenedentota bacterium | reverse complement strand
AGCCTATTGTGCTGTAGCCCCAGTAGTTGTTCAGTTCCCCGCCGCTGACGCTGCACCGGCCGAGCAGATTCTCGCCCATTTCCTGCACCGGGAGCAGTTCGACGGCGTTGATGCCGAGTTTCTTGAGATGGGGTATCTTCTCGATAAGACCCCGGTAGGTGCCCGGGTGCTCGACGCCCGAGGAAACATGCCGGGTCATGCCGCGAACATGGGCCTCGTAAATCACCAGGTCGTGCGCAGGAATATGGGGGCGGATGTCATCCTGCCATTCCATGCGGTCACGCACCGCGACACATTTCATGGTCCCGTTGTGGATGTCTCCGACAAAGGCCTTGGCATAAGGGTCAAGCAGGTAAACGGTCGGATTGAAGCGATGGCCTTCGCGCGGGGACCATGGGCCGTCCATGCGGTACAGAAAGAGCACCCCCTCGCCGATGCCCTCAACAAAAATGGACCACACATCGCCGGTGCGATGCCGCCGCGCGTCGAATTCATATTCCCAGAGGGGTTCCCTGTCCTCCACCGAACGAAAGAGGGCCACCCACACGCGACTGGCATGGCGGCTGAAGACGGTAAAACGAACGCCATTGTCGTAGGCGGTCGCTCCCATCGGATAGGGACGTCCCGGAATTACAGAAAGTCTTGCTACATCGAAATCGTTCATGATCTTACCGTTGTGGAATGACGGCAAGTATCCGCGATGGCCGGTGCGCGAGTCAACGGCGCCGATTCTGGACCAGTCGGAGTGCCGGTGGTGCCCGAACTCGGGAATACCCTGAGGTCATGTCTCACATGCGGATCTGGACGCGAAGTGGGGCATTCGGGGGACAACGCGCTGTGGAATGGGTCCGTGTGATAGATTAGAGTCCATAACGCACATTCACGAGGAGAACAGACATCATGCACGGTCGCGGTGTAGTTCTTGTGCTTGTCCTGTCCTTGGCCCTTGGGGCTGGGGCTTGGGCAAAGGTTCCTGTTCGACCGGCGGCGGAATTGGACCAGTTGTTGGGGCCCATCGCGCTGTACCCCGACCCGCTGCTGGCACAGATGCTGCCGGCGGCGACGGCCCCTGAAGACCTGGCGCTTGCGGTCAAGTTCCTGGAGGACGGGGGTGACCTCGGGCAGGTGGACGCGCAGCCTTGGAACGACAACGCCAAGGCGCTGGCCCGTTATCCCGAAGTACTCCGGATGATGAACCGCAGCCGGGACTGGACCGATGCGGTGGGCGCGGCGTTTCTGGACCAGCCCAAGGATGTGATGGACTCCATCCAGCGGTTGCGCGCCGCGGCGATGGCGTCCGGTGCGCTGCGCACCACAAACGAACAGCGGGTGGTCGCTGAGAAGGGGATTGTCTGCATTTATCCGGACGATCCCGCGGCGATTCATCTACCCCAATATGACCCCAACCTCGTCTATGCCCGGCAGACAAAGACGGGCGGCAGTGGACTTGTCACTTTCGGGTCGGTATTGCTGGTGGGGTACTGGCTCAACTATGAGTTGGACTGGCGCAAACACCGGGTCTATTCCTATGACTGTCAGGAATACCCCTATGGCCGCCGCAACCCCTGGTACTTTGGCGGACAAAAAGGCGGTGAGGTGTTTCCAAATATTCCCAAACAGCGCAACGAGGCATGGAAACCGGACAAGAACAGGGTGAGGCCGTTCGCCAACATGGAGAAACCGTTACCGACAATTCAGAACCCCACCACTCCGGTTGAAGCATCAAGAGAAGATGGGCCGGCAAAGCCGATAACCGAAAGCCGTCCATTGTCGGCTCCCAAGGACCTCCCCCCGCCACCGCCCATGCTCACGCCGGTTGACCCGGAGATGGAGTCCATCGAGGAAGCGCCCCCAGCCAAACCGTTGCACCCTGCAACCGACGTGCGAAAACCCGTCGAACGCGCACCGCAATCACCAAAGGCCGTCCAGCCAAAACCGACTGCAACAAAACCTGCGCCCGAAAAGCCGGTCAAGGCAAAGCCGGCGGAGGTGAAGCCCGCTTCGGCAAAGTCCGGCAAGGTCAAGCCCGCCGAGGAAAAAACCGTCCCGGCAAAGTCCGTGAAGGCCAACACCGCCGAGACGAAGACTGGCACGGCAAAGAACGTAAAGGCGAAGGCTGTTGAAGCGAAGCCTGCTTCGGCAAGAACCACTAAGACCTCTACTGGCACGGCACAAACTGTCAAGGAAAAAACCGCACCATCCGTTGCCGGAAAAACCAAGCCTGCGGAGACCAAGCCCACTGCCGCAAAATCAGTGAAGTCCAAAACCGCAGAACCTGAAGAGGTTCCGGCCAAGTCCGGCAAAAAGAAGCCGACGGTCACGAAGTCATCGTCCGAGGAACAGCGTTAACAAGCCTTTGGCGCTGGAACAACATGTGTCCGGTTCGCCGCCGCTTGGAAAACACGCTTTTTGCCCAACCTGCGTTGTATAATCACGGACAACGCCCTCGGGACCATTCCGCGGGCAACCCAAGGAGATGCGGACATGATGAAGTCTTCCTTCCATCGCGCGTTGTTCGTGATGGCTGTTTTGGGCGCACTGTGTGCGGGGACCATGCTGCCGGCCGTTGCCGCCCCCGCCGCGCCGCCGCCGCCGCAAACGTCCGCTCCGGCTCCCGCTTCCGTTGCGGCTCCCGTTGCCGCGCCTGCCCCCCCCGCCGCATCGGCGGCTTCGGCAGCCCCTCCGGCGGCAGTCCAAGAACCCACCTTCACGCCGACGGAAAGCTGGTCGGGTGCGGTCACGCAGCTCCAGTCCGCCGACCGCATGACAATAGACCACGGGGGCGTGGCGACCGACATCCGGCTTTACGGTGTTGACGCGCCCGAATCGGGCCAGCCCCATGCGGACGAAGCCAAGAAACTCGTGACCGCCGCCGTGACCGGCCAACCGGTCAAGGTCGACGTGCTGACCAAGGACAATCTGGGTGTATCCGTGGCCATGGTGACGCTGGCCGACGGGCGCAATCTGAGCCACACGCTGCTGGAGGCGGGATTGGCATGGTGGGATATCGCGAACGCCAAAGATGACCGCGATCTCAAGAAGTTGCACGCTTTGGCCATCGCCGCCGGCAAGAACATATGGGCCGACCCGGCGCCGCTGGCACCGTGGGATTTCCGCAGCAGCCATGGCGGAGAGCAGTTCACCTACAAAGTGAAGACGGCTGAAGAAACCGCCGCCCCAACTCCGGCGGAGAAGAAAGAGGAGCCCAAAAAGGACGAACCCAAGAAGTTGTCCGCAAAGGGCGACGAAGTGTACACGGGCAGCATACCGGCGGACGCGAAACTGCCCGCAGGAATGACGCCCGAGATGCTGCTGGTTCAGCACATGCCCTCGATCGCCAAAGACGCGTCGGGCAAGCCCATCGGCATGGCCATCCCAAACATCAGCACCATTCCCTATGCACCGCAACTCGGATTCAAGGATGGCGACATTATTTCCAATGTGAACGGCCTTCCCGTGCAGGACCCGGCGCAAATCATGCAGATGGCCCCGCAGTTCAAGGACGTGAAGCAATTCAGCGTGCAGGTGCTCCGCAACGGACAGCCCGTCACGCTCACCATCAACGTTCCCTGAGGCACGCAGTCGCCTCAATTATTGTCGGCCCCGGCGGCGGGACGCGTTTGCGCCCGCCGCCGTTTTCATGACACAATAGGACGCCAACCGGAGATTCGTTGGCACAGCCGCTTCGGCGGCTTTTTCTTT
>CAIJOU010000375.1 GCA_903822375.1 Candidatus Hydrogenedentota bacterium | reverse complement strand
CGCAAAGGCGGAGACAACGAACTTACCGGTCACCACAAACGCGATGGCCACGAAAGCCGCCTTCAGGATTGTCCGGCTGATCTTGTTGATAATCCACGTCAGAATGCGTTGATAAATTGTGCGGCCTTGCTCGACCAGTGCCACGATGTTCGTCAATCCCGGTTGGGTCAGGACGACGCTCGCGGCTCCCTTGGCCACGTCGGTCGCGGTGCTGACGGCGATTCCCACTTCGGCCTGGCGCAGGGCGGGCGCATCGTTGACGCCGTCGCCAGTCATGCCGGTTACATGCCCTGCGGCCTGCAGGTGCTGCACAACGATGTACTTGTCCTCCGGATACACCTCGGCGAACCCGTCTGCACCCGCCAACAAGTCCACCGCCTTGTTGTCAGCCTGCGTATCCGCCGCCTTCAGGTCCGCAACGCGGCGGATGTTGGGCAACCCGACCCCTTGGCCGATCTCACGTGCCACCGGCAGTGCATCGCCGGTGAGCATCTTTACCGGAACGCCCAAGTCCCGGAGCTCGGCGATAAGTTGCTTGGCATCCGGCCGGGGCGGATCATATAGCGTCACCAATCCGAGCAATGCGGGGATGCCCGTCTCGGGACCGCGCGCTACCGCCAGCGTCCGATATCCCTTCAGTGCTGATTCGCTGACTCGCGCCTCCAACGTCTCGATCTCCGGGGGCTGGAGTCCGCAGGCCTCGGCGACGGTTCGCACGGCGCCTTTCATCACGCGCAGCCGCTGCCCATTCTGTTCGACAACGGCTTCTGTCCGTCGGTTTTTCGCATCAAACGGCGCGAAGGAGACGGGTGTGGCTGCGGGAGTGCCGTCGAAGACGTGATGCTCTTTCGCCGCGGCGAGAAATGCCAGGTCAATCGGGTCCTGGTTGGCTTCTTGAGACGCCATTGCGCCGGCAAACAGCACATCGGCCTCCGTCGCGCGATCCAGCGGGATCACGCCGGTGACGGCCAATTGATTCATGGTAATCGTGCCCGTCTTGTCCACGCAGAGCATGTCCATGGTTGCGGCATCCTCTGCGGCGCTGAGGCGTGTGACCAGCACGCCGCGTTTCGCCAGTTCCTTCGACCCCACAGCCATACTTACCGTAAACATTACGGGGAGAGCAACCGGCACCGCGCTCATCAACAGAACGAGCATGAGCGGGACCATCTCCAGGAGCGGCGCGCCGCGGACCAGAGACAATACGATCACCACCCCCAGCAGCGCGCCCACGATGACAAAGAGCCAGCGGACGACCTTGGCCACCACCGCTTCGATGTGGAGTTTCGGTCGAGCCTGCTGCACCAGTTCGGTGGTGCGGCCAAAGTAGGTCTTCGCCCCGGTCAGCATGACCACGCCGTTGCCCTCGCCCCGGCGGACGACAGACCCCGACGAGAGTACATCGCCGGGTCCCTTGTCCGCGTCCTTCGACTCGCCGGTGAGAGCTGACTGGTCAATGCTCAGCGCTCCATTCAGGAGCTTGAGGTCCGCGGGAATGATGTCGCCCGGGCGCACGCGAACGATATCGCCTGGGACCAGGTCACGGGCGGGAATGACCTGCCAATTCCCTTCGCGCCGGACGCGCGCATTGACCTGCAACCGTCGGCGTAGTGTCTCGACTACGCCGGCGGCCCGATGCTCCTGCATGAAACCCAGCACAGCGTTGACGACCAGCAACGCACCCACCACAGCGAAATCGGAGAATTTTCCGAGCGCCGCCGACAGCACCATGATCAGTTCGAGCATCCATGCCGACAGGCCCCAGAACTTGCCGAGAAACATGAGGACCGGGTGCCCTTTTTTTTGGTTCATCCGCGAATTCCGGGAAACGCCTCCCTGATTCGCAGGAAGAAGTACTCGTCATCGCGGAATCCATAGGCCATTCGCTTGATGACCTTAATCTTGTTGTTGATGCCCTCGATGACGCTGGTGTTGAGAGGGTAGTGGCAGTGGGCCAAGACGCCGTGGATTCGCTCGTTGAGCGCCTTGGCGAATTTTCGTAGCGGTTCGATGCGGCTAT
>CAIJOU010000374.1 GCA_903822375.1 Candidatus Hydrogenedentota bacterium | reverse complement strand
GCAGTCAGTTATGGTCCAAGAATACATAATCTGCCGTAACGACCCGATATCCGCAATTCGTGCAACTCATAACGGATACATGTATGAAGGTGACAATTCATCGCGGCACGCATGTCATAGGCGGTTCGTGTGTCGAACTCCGTTCCGGAGGCAGCCGCATCATCATAGATCTTGGTAAGCCGCTGATGAAGTGGGGCGATGCCGAGATGGACTTTCGTCCGTATGAGGCGTGTTCCGGACCTGAATTGCTGGACGAGGGTCTTCTTCCCGATGTCGAGGGACTGTATGAATGGCAGGCCCCTTCTATTGACGCGGTGCTCATCTCCCACGCGCACCAGGACCATACTGGATTCCTGAACCATGTTCATCCCAAGATTCCGGTGTATCTCGGGGAAGGCACCAGACGCCTGATAGAGATAACCACCGATTTCACCCCGTCGAAGACCCACCTCAAGAAGACGGTTCTCTTGCCTTGGCCGGGGTCCTTTACGGTGGGCGCGTTTCGCGTTACGCCACACCTTGTTGACCACAGTTCCTTCGGATCGTTCGCGTTTGAGATTGAAGCCGGGGGCAAGCGCGTTTTCTATTCCGGTGATTTCCGTGAGCACGGATACATAGGCAGCAAGACTCTGGACATCATCCGGGATAAGTGCGCTCCCGGTGTCGATGCACTGCTTATGGAAGGCACCATGCTGGGCCGCAGCGCGGAACCGGTACTGACCGAGCAAGAACTCGCCGACGAGGCGAAGGTTATCTGCCGGGAGTGCCCCAAGGCGGTGTTGGTCAACCAGTCCGGCCAGAACGTGAGCCGTTCCGTATCGTTCTACAAGGCGGCGCGGGCGTCGGGGCGGGAATTTGTGCTCGATTTCTACAGTGCCCACGTGCTCACAGAACTGGGACAATGCACAGGCGGGAAGAATCTACCCTTCCCAGGCAATCAATCGGGCATCCGGGTGTGGTATCCAAAATACCTGACCGACCGGATGTGTAGACAGGGGCAGGACTACATCCCGAATCAGTATACACGTTGGAGTATAACCAAGGAAGAGATGGCGGAGAAGTTGGACAAGGTCCTGCTTTTCGTCCGTCCCGGCATGGAGCGAGACCTCCAGCACATTCCTGGACTCGCAGGCTCGGTCCTGATCTACTCCCTTTGGTCCGGATACCATGATAAGGATGCGACCAAGAAATTCCTGGGCGCCCTTCGCAAAATGGGGATTACTGAAAGAACGTTGCATACCAGCGGTCATGCCCCGGTGGCCACATTGCAGCGCCTGGTGGATACGCTGCAACCGAAGAAGTTGTTTCCCATCCACACCCTGTTTCCGCAGGATTACGGCCAATTCGGCGTGGCTGTCGAGAAAATAGAGGATGGAGAGGTAAAGACGCTCTAAGATAGTGGGTCATGCTGACACATCACGCCGTCTTAGGTTGCTGCCAACTTGCACAACAAATAATCACACCCGTATCCGGTACTCGCGCCACGCAGTATTAGGTGGCCTACTCGTGCCGAAATACGCACTCTGAATCCGGGAGTTGAAAAAACCTCTTGCGGATAGCAGTAATCTCTGGCAAACTAAATTGGCCGGGCGAAATGGAGGTCGGTCAATTCGTCGAGAGATTGGTCACGGTGTGTCCCGGCGGGTGCGTAACGACGATGGGATTGAACAGGGTGGCATGGCGGGCAACTAGCCTCATACGCCTTCCCCAAGACGCTCATCGAACCATGGCCCCATGCATCAAGGAAGGTCCGCAGAACCGAATCAGCACCGTCCCGAGTGATGGAGGGTGTCTAGGGATGTATGGAACAAACCTACGAGGAGGAGCAGAAGAGATGAACACGAGGACTGCTAAAGCAAGGGTGTGTTTGCTGATGGTCGCTTTTACTTGCTCAGCATTAATCTGTGGATGCACTTCGGTGGGGGGAAAGTCCTGCCATGCAGGTGCAGTCAATCCCAGCGGATCTAATGACCCGGTGGTCAAGTACAAAATAACCGTGCCTGTGGCCGACAACGATCCCGTAAAGAATGGCGCGGCTCTGCTGGCTGCAATAGAGCAGGCCAAGAAATACACAGATCTTCGGCCGGACAATCGCTGCTCAATTCTCCTGCCCCCTGCAGACTACGAGGTACAGCTCAAGACTCTGTTACTCCAACAGGAGTATGTTGACTTGGCCGGAATAGGGCCTCGGGATGAGCAGCACATATACACAAAACTCGATTCCCCTCTCTCTTCTCACCAGGCCATCGGCGTTCTACGCCAATATGCAGACGATGTTCACCTCACGAATCTCTGGGTCGAGTGCAACATTCTTAACCCGAATGCTGCTGGTGCCACGGCCAATGATTCCGGCGACTTCTCAGCATATTTCCCTGAAACCTACAGGCCCAAGACTCGTATCAAGAATTGCCGTTTCTCAACAACAGACGAAGTACATTGCTTCTCAATGCGAGTGGGGATTATCTACGCGGGGGAATACACCGAGTGCGAGGCGGGGATCTGTGCCTTCGGTGGAGCTGGAGGTTGTGCGTCGGGCAAGTTCGACCATTGCAAGGGGGGAAACGGTGCTTTCGGTGGAGGTAAAGGCGGAATCGCAGGCGGCACATTCACGGATTGCCACGGAGGTAATTACTCCTTCGGTGCATCTGGAACGGCCAGTGGCACATTCACGGATTGTCACGGAGGTGATTACTCCTTTGGTGCATATGGAACGGCCAGTGGCACGTTCACGCGATGCGACGGGGATAAGTATTCTTTCGGGGGGTATGGCGCAGCCAGTGGGACATTCCAGGAGTGTTCTGCGTGGACAATGTCAAACGGCACAGAGACACTCACGGCAGGTTTTGGAAGTTTCGGTTTGGCATCTGGGATATTCAGAGATTGCCGTGCTGGCGGCACATCTTTCGGGGGCAATGGCCTCGCATCGGGCATTTTTGAAAAGTGTACAGGCGGAAACTATTCTTTTGGCGGGGGCGGAATGGCTGGAAGAGGTGTGGCAAATGCCGCGGAATCCCCGTCAACACGCGGGCAGTTTAAGAACTGCACAGGTGCTGATTATTCGTTTGGAGCGTACGGCCTGGCGACGGGCCAATTCATAGGTTGTAACGGCGGCAAGGAGTGCTTCGGCGGAGACGGACAAACGTACGCCAAATGTCCGTGCTGTCAACAGACCGGGTCCGATCCCCACAAATATCATCATGGGAAAGCGCCAGGGGGCGAATTCACTTCTTGCACGGGAAACACTGGCAGTTTTACGCAGATAGGCAGTCCTACGCCTGTGCACAACGGTAGCATCTGCGACGGAAAGCCATACCCTCCAGCAAAGAAATAGGAACGCCCCTCGAAGGTTAACCCAGGCCGCCTGAATGGCGCACAGGACAGACCTTCTTCAATTTCAAAGTACCTGATCTACATCCACATCCACGTTTAACATAGCGTGGTCTGTTGCTCCTTCTGTACGAGGCCGCTGGTCATACCATGCTCCTGAAATGCGGGACCTTATTGGTGGGCTGCCAAATGCATGATCGACTCGAAAGCCGTTTCCGGAATTGCTGAACCAACTGAACTCTCGTGTGGCAGCATGATGAAGACGCCATGCGTCAAACCAGCCGATAGACTCAATATGGTCGAGACACTCCGCAGCGACGAATGTGGTTCCCACTTCATCAAGTCGATGCCGTCCCGTGTTTAGGTCGCCTATGAACAGGGCTGGACACGCCGTCTTTTCCAGCAGCCAGGTCATGGACGCTTCGAATACGGGATATTTGCGTTCCTTCTGCGGGAAATATGTGGCGAGAATATAGATATCTTCTGCCTGGAAAGCCAGGAGTCGATGGAGATGTTCCGCCTTGATCGAAACGCGGGGAAGTTCCCGGATCGGATTCATGGATGCCACCAAGAGGCCGTTTATGGATGGCGCAGGCGACGTATGCGTCTGGTGTGCATACCCCAACTGCGTCAATTCCTGTCGCAGACGGGACCCGGAACCGTTGTTCCTATACTCGGTCACTATCAGAACATGGGCTGCACTTCTTGCCAAACTGGCAACAATGGCGTCCACCCGGTTTCCGCCGCCATGGCGAATGTTAAGCGTGCTCACCCTCATGTTCTCACTCACTCTATGCCTTCTGGCCAGGACACAGGTGGTACACCTGCATTGACTCCATAGTGGTTTACTACCGGGACGGCTTGGGTGGCATAAGCGGCTTAATCCATCTCTCAATAGTGCGGCGATTCACAGGCTTCTCTTTCGCGTCTTCCTTTGCGCATTCGTCATCGGCAAAAGCGACGGCCAAAGTGAGCCAACATTGCGGGGGTGTCCTTTTGTCCTTGAGCCCCAGAACATACTCCAACACCTTTTCCTTGAGCGACCTATTGTCCTCGAGGACTCCATGCGTTTTGCCGCCTTTCTGAAAGTTGCGGAATATTTCATCGGCATATCTTATGGAGTTTCCGTAACCAAGAGACCCGATATATATGAGATGGGCGGCCTCGGCCTGTTCTTTCAGTGGGCGCGTCATAATCTGCCGTAGTAATGCGATTGCGCTTTCTATCTCCTTGGCCTTGTACTCAAAGAATACTGTTTTGACTTTGTCGGCTGGGTCTGGGAATGCGGCTGCCTCATGTTCAAGACGCATAATAAACAGCCGAAAGTGCCCCTTTAGGTACTTCTCGATCCGCGGGAGCGTCCATCCCTCCGCCGACGTTTGTCCGTTGGTGGTATCCGTCGCGACCTTTCCCGTAGCGCGTTTCTCTTTCTTCATGCCCCGGCCCTTTGCAATGTTCATTGAACCGCCACACCTTTTTTCAGCAACCTGCCAATGTGTCCCGCTTTGATTCTGCTGATCATGTTTACCGCATTCCCGCGGGTCAGTCGGGCATCAGCCTGTTTGCGCGGCACGGACAGCTTGCGGCCCATGTCGGAAAAGGGAACGTGCCACCACTCGCACAGCGGGATTTCGTGATGGTCTCCAAAGTGCCCTCTATGATTCGGGACACGTTGCTTTGTTTCATACCCAGCTTGTCGGCCACCAGAATCACCAAATCTCTCTTGGTCATTGTCACGAGCTCTGTCCTCCATGCCTGACTAACATGCATTTGGTCTTAGATCACGGAGCAGTTTACCACGAGACTGAGTGGCAGGCACAGGGACTGTCTTGGCGCACATGGCCCCTTGCCTCACGGATTGCCTCAATGCCAAGGCCACAAGGGTCCTGTGCCTGCTCAAGAGGGCTCTGTCGGCCGCCACAAACGCCCTCAAGGCCGATTCAGGGACTTCCTCACTCCTATAGACTCCAGCGCCTCCTAAGGCATTCTGGGCCCTGTGTGACCACTCCTTGTGCCTGACACACCGTGACATGTTGGTGAACCTTACAGCAAGGCTCATATCTACGCCTTGAAAGTCAGGGGGGCCTGGCCTATGCCCATCCCGGTCAACGACCAAGACCAGCATGATTCCACAGCAGAGGATCCACGATACAGCCCTCAAGTGGATCGCTGATAGTGGGGATCCCGTACAGTCCTCCACAGTACTCTCATTCTGACCCATCTCCCCCGACCACACCACGCAACCGGGGTGACTGGACGTTCTAGTCTATCCCAACTAACCATCAAAACGTGCAAAACCTCGCCGACATTAACCTCCACGGGCGTTTTGCTGGTTTTGACCGTTTCCCATTGGACATCGACAATTCGTTTGAGGACTACGGCGGCAAGTGTGGATCGCTGTACCGTGACTACGCCGTAAAGATCCAGCGTGGCGACCTAATCGCGGAGCTTCAGCTGCTGCAAGCCCACATGATGAAGGTGAAGTTCAGCCGGGGACATGTTCTGTATGAAGAACACCGTGACCTGGCGGCCATGCTTAATGAGATGCGGAAGAAGGGGGAGGTTACAACTAAGGAGTTCTTGACTTATTGGCACTGGGTGCGGCGGGTAATCAAGGAGATGCGGGTTCGCTACGCCGAAGCCTACCGGTTGGACAACCCTGAAACCTTTGACCCTTCCCGCAAGCTGGTGAGACCGGCGCAGGCAGACCCAAACAAAGCCAGTCGTCTTTCTGTATAGCCAGCTGCCAACGCTTCTTCCAGCGACTCGTACAGCCTACTCGACGTGAGCACTGACGTTGCTGACATATTCTTGTTCTTCAGCCTCTTCCAGAGCGTGATTCGATCCTCAGGGAAGTTCCAATGGGATGCGCGCGCACCACGGCGTCGCGTTCTTTGGGGCTGGTTTCAAATTGAGAAGTCTCTGAACGTTGACCGCTGCACCCAACCCATGAATGTGGCTCGGTGGACCCATCCGTTTCTCACTAGCTCTTTGGGTTAAAGCCAGCCAGTTTGAACCAGTCTGCTATTCTTCCGTAAACTCGACACACTCCTGTATAAGTATTTCTACCATTTGGTTTTGCAGGTGAGGGCTATGTATTCGTAGGCCAATACAGACAAATTGCGGAAGGGAAGCATAATGCACACGATCTTCGAACTGTGTGAGCCCCGAGAAGATGTTTTGAAGGGGCGCGTGAAGGATGAAGAGTTTGCAGCCGATCTCGCTGCTGTGGTGAAGGGCACGGCCACGGAGGAGTATTCGGACCCAGTCCGCTTCTTCCGCCACACCTATCCGACCCGCGGCCTGAAGTCCCTGCTGGAGACCGTCTGCCGCCGCCTCAGCGGGAAGGGTGGCGAACTGAACTCGGTGATCCGTCTCGACACGGCCTATGGCGGCGGTAAAACCCACAGTCTCATAGGGCTTGTCCATGCTGTCCGGGGCATGAACGGGGTGACAAATGTTGAGGAATTCATAGATCCCTCACTTCTGCCAAGCGGTAAGGTGCGCGTGGCTGCCCTCGACGGTGAAAATTCCGACCCTGCAAATGGGCAACATTTGGAAGATGGCCTCTACGCCCGCAGCATCTGGGGGGAAATGGCCTACCGTCTGGCCGGGCGTGCCGGGTATGAACGCGTCCGGGCCAGTGATGAAAAGCACGTAGCCCCCGGCAGTGATACCCTTGTTGAACTGTTTGGGGGAGAGCCCACGCTGATCCTGATCGATGAGGTTTCCGTCTATCTCCGCAAGGTGGCCGCTGTGTATCCCGATGCCACTGACCAGTTCTCCGCGTTTATCCAGGCCCTTATCAAGGCTGTCTCCTCCACGCCCCAGGTGGCGCTTGTCATGACACTGGCCGTGCGGGCCGATGACAAGGAGGCGCGGGATGCCTACCGTGCAGAGCACCAGTTCGCCATCCAGGCGTTTGCCGAGGCTGAAAGTATCGTGTCACGCAAGCTCCTCCAGATTGACCCCACGGAGGAGGATGAGACCGTTGACATATTGCGCCGCCGGTTGTTTGAGAAAGTGGACATTGCCAAGGCCGCCGTTGTGGTGCAGGAATACGCCAAAACTTGGGACTCCAACAAGGGTCAATTGTGCCCCGACGCCACCAGTCCCGAAGTGCGCGACCAGTTCATCAAGGGATACCCGCTCCACCCCGAGACCATGAACGTATTGACGGAGAAAATGAGCAGCCTGTCCACATTCCAGAGGACGCGGGGAATGTTGCGGATCCTGGCCCGGACGGTGTTCCACCTCTGGAAAGAACGGCCCAAGGACGCCTTCGCCATCCACCCACACCACATCGACCCCACCAACGCCCAGATCCGGCAGGAACTCACCACGCGCCTTGGCCAGCAGGCATACCTGCCCGCCTTGTCCTCCGATGTGGCTTCCGTGGCCGGTAAGGACCCCTCCACGGCCCAGCGCCTTGATCAGCAGAATTACCCAGGCCAGACCCCGGTGACCTCCTACGTGGCCCGCACGATCTTCCTCAACACTCTGGCCTTCGGTGAGGGTGCCCAGGGAATCAGCGTGGACCATCTCCGTTATTCAGTCTGTTCACCTGAGGTGGAACCCTCCTTCGTGGAGGCCGCCCGGAAGCAGTTCGCCGCGGACTCCCTGTATCTTGATGACCGGCCCGGCTCTCCCATGCGGTTGCGGGTCGAGCCCAACCTCACCCAGATCATCAGCCGCGAAATGCGCGAGGTGGACGCCGGAGAGCTTGGAAACCTGCTCAATACGAAGGTCCGTGACCTGTTCACCGTGAAAAGCGGTGACTTCTCCCTGGTATGCTTCCCGGCAGGCCCCTACGAGGTGCCTGACGATGTCGGTGACGGTCGCCCGTACCTGGTCATCCTTCATTACGACGCCTTTGCCCTGAGTGAAGCCCCCACAGAGCTTCCCCAAGAACTGGTGCGCATGGCCACACGCAAGGGCGTGAAGGAGGAGACCCGTCTTCTCCAAAACAACCTGGTGTTTGCTGTGGCTGATCAGAAGCCGCGGGCAGAAATGAAGAACGCCCTGCGCCGTCGCCTCGCACTGGATGTGATCAGGAGGTCCGCCAGGATGGCCGAGCTGGCCGACTACCAGCAGATGAAGGTCAACGAGGAGTTTGAAAAGAGCGGCACCACGGTGGCCATCGCAATCCTCCAGTGTTACCGCCACCTCTTCTACCCCAGTAACGTCCCGGTGGGCAGTGGTGCGGCCAAGCTGGGCCATACCACCATAGAGCTGCAAAGCGCCTCCGACTCCCCCGGCAATGGTCAGCTTCATATCAAGCGGGCTTTGCGCGAGCAGAAGAAGCTGTTGTCCGGGAGCGACCAACCAGACGCCCCCACCTATGTGCGCGACCAGACCCCCTTGAAAACCAAGGGACAGATCAGCACCCAG
>CAIJOU010000373.1 GCA_903822375.1 Candidatus Hydrogenedentota bacterium | reverse complement strand
GCATTTACTTCGGCATGGTTAGCATCAGATGGTTGGATACCTATACGACTTATGCCGGGTTATTATCTGTTAACTGACACCATGACACCAGATCCAACAGTGTCTAAAAGATGGTGCCTTGAGGGAGTACGGGGAGAGCATGGTGCGAACCAGTATGCAGCGGTTCCCGACGCCTTCAATGAAACCGTCATCATTTTCAACCCGACGGTCCCCGGAACGTTCATGTGCGACTTCGTGCCGACTACCGGGCGCGGGGGGCCGTTCATCGCCCGGAACATCTGCTTTGACAACTTGGCCGGGGCCTACGGAATCTTCAGGGTTGACATGCACTCTGCGTCTGCTCCTGCGTTTGGTTTTGCGATAGATAATTGCGCATACCAAGGGCCTGACATTCGAGCGTCCCATGCCGAGGAAATCACTGACGGCTACGTGATTGATTTCAACTGGCCGGGAACTCCGGGAGGGGCCGGATGCGTTGTGCTTGACGGGGTGCATGAGCCGGTGTTTCGGGATTTCTCTGGCATCGGTGGAGACTGCGTAATTTACATGCGGTGCGTGGATTCCCCTCGCCTTGTGGGTCATGGGCGCATACAGGCGTGTCATGTGCCGGTGGCGAGATTCGCGGCGAATGCCGGGGGTGCGCTCCAGAACTCGACCCTCATGATTATGGATGGGTGGGAGTTCGAGACGTGGACCTTCGCGCCCATCGTTACGGATACGGGAATCACGGCCACGGGGTGCCGGGCTGAACAGAATGACCACGCATACGGCGGGACCTACACCATGACCGAGACGGTTACCGTCACGGCGGGGGACGACGATGTGGTATTCTCGGCAAGCGTGGCCGGGCTTCTCTTCCCGCTCCTTTCCGCCATCGGCATCACGGACGCCTCGGGGATCGTCCATTACGCCATTGTGAAGGCGATAAGCGCCGACGGTCTCACCGTGACCACCTTCAGCAATCCGACGACCACAACCGACACCTTTGGGCACACGTGGACGTTCTCTCTGGCAGGGGCCGCCGTGACGAGAATCCACGGGACGCATGGCGTCTTCCTGCACACGGACGAGTCGGTCAATGGCGCAAGCGCCGTTGCCCATCTCCTCGGGTGGAGTCTCGGAGGAAGCACCACGGCACCGGTTTTCATCTTCCAGCCGTGGTATTCGGCCTCTTCCGTGGTCGGAGCGACAATGACATCCCGCTCCTATGGGACTCCCGCCCTCATCGTTGGGAACCGCCTGCCGAGCGGTTCGTTCAAGACAGGCGTCGTGAGTTTCCTTGGATGCTCCGATCATATCGTTCCGAGCCCCGCGCACCCCCTTGTTGTGGTCGTGGGAGAGAAAAACATCTACGGCGGGCAGGCGACGCAACGGCCCCGGTTCGGCATCGTGGAAGACCTCGCGCTTACCCGCCGCCACTGGGAATGGAGCCCCAAAAACGGCGGGACTAGCACGAGCAATTACCAGCGTGTGCCGTTTGTCGAGGTGGCTGGCGACACTGGAACGGGCGAAAAGATATGGGCGTGGTCGCTTGATGCTACCTACCGTTATACGCAAATGGAGGATGTGACCCTTCCCTCGTCGGCAACCGCCATGTACCGGGTGCGGGTCAAGACGAAGGCCGCCACGGGCACGCCAAGTCTCGTGGTGAAGACCATCGGCATCGGAGCGGCGGCCACGGTTGCGACCCTCGTATGCCACACCTACCCGGAGATTCACGAGTTTTTCATGGCCGCGCCGGCGAACTGGACGGACGCCACTCGGGTAGCAACAACGACAACGGGCTTCAGCGTGGACGGCGGTACGGGTAGCATCTATTTGGCGGCGCTGTCCGTCGAAGAGTTGCGCGGTGACTGGCAGCTCACGGTCTCCGCCGCTCCCACTACCGGGACGTGGGGCGCGGGGCGCGTGGTATGGAAGACCGCACCAGCCTCGGGCAGTGAGCCCGGCTGGGTCTGCACCACGGCGGGAACGTTCGGAACCGCCACGGACGCAACCGGAGACACGGACGGAACCACCGCCGTCATCACCGGCATGGCCGACACCTCGGATTTCTTCGTCGGGCAGTACGTATCGGCCTCGGCGGGATTTGCGACCACGGGTCCGTTCAGGATTATCGCGCTCACGGCGACAACCATGACCATTGATGCCGACTCAGATGCCGTGGCCTCAAACATCACGGTTGCGCATTCGGCTGCGGTGTTCAAGGCAATGGCTAATCTTGCATAAACTAAATACATTTCAACTTCTATATGTAGAGCCAATCTCGAGCGACTGTATTTAACAAAATAAAAGGGAGGGGTATATTTATACCCCTCCCCTATAAAGTGTAAAAACGTACTACCTAGATTGAGTGTTCATGCGGGTTAAAAATTACACTTTTTCCAAGGCGGGGGTATCTGAGTTAACGGTACTACCCCGCCTTTTCTTTTCCATCTGGAAGGGACGGAAATAAAACAGACTGCAGGAATCAATAGGACAGTTAATAACTTCATCCTTATTCCAGCAGGAACAATCCATACACTTATATTCAATAGCCTTGTGCATACTAGCGGATACACTCTGTATCTCACCACTACGTGTTCTTATCTTGATCTTAGGCACACTCACTCCTTTCAAATACTACAGATACTACCATGACAAGTCTCTTCACACTCATCAAAGAT
>CAIJOU010000372.1 GCA_903822375.1 Candidatus Hydrogenedentota bacterium | reverse complement strand
ATGCGGTTCTGCTCGTATTCGGGGTGGCGTTCCAGCACGGGCGCCAGCGATTCAAGCACTTCTTTGACCGCCTGATGGAATTCGGGCTCCGACGGGTTCTTGCGGATGACGAGGTTCAGGACATCGGATACGTACGACACAGTGTTGCCTCCTCTTGTGGTGCTGACGGACCGCACGACAGTGTGGACGGCCCGACATCCGTTGCCAACATTTGTACAGGAACCGGAATACCACATCCGGTTGGCAAGATTCTACGCAACAGAAACAAGAAAGTCAAGAATCATATGCCTGTTGAAATAACCGCATAAAATGACTGCAATACGCATTTCTTGGCCGCGGTACAGCGCGGAAGCGAAGAAAGGGCTGTTTTGATTATCCGGCATAAGTGCCGGATAAGCGCTCTCAGTCTGAGCGGCACAAAGACCCGGCAAAGTGCCGGAATATTTCGGCATGGCGGGAACTGCGGACGCGTGCTATTATTAGGGTTGACGGAACGCCGCGTGCGCGCGGTTGGACCGCAAGAACACAAGGTGAAACGCGACAAGGTGCCCTTTGTGAGAGCATTGCCGGGGTGCATTTCACGCTTGCGCTCTCAAAGCCCTGTTCCGGCATTCTTTCCTGTTTCGCGCTGCGCCGGCACTTGCCAGGAAAGCGCCGCGATGTGCAGCTAATCAGGTTTCGGGCCGATGTGGGTGACGCGTTCCATCGGCTGGACAACGCCGCAGGCAATGGAAAACAGCGAACATGGACATTAAGACGAAGCGCCGCATGGTGGCCATTCTGCGCATCCTGCACGATGCGCCCACGAGTCTCGGCAGTGAGCGCATTGCCAAGGCCCTCGAACTGGCGGGCATCGAACTGAGCGAGCGTGCGGTGCGCAATTATCTTGCACAGACCGACGAACTCGGCTGGACGGAGAATCTGGGACGGCGCGGCCGGCGGCTGACCCAGCGGGGCCTGTCCGAACTGGAGGGCGCGTTGGTGGTTGACAAGGTCGGCTTCATCGCCGCCAAGGTCGACACGCTTTCCTACCAAATGGATTTTGACCTTGCGACCCGGCGGGGCCGGGTGATTCTGAATTTGTCCACCGTCGCGCTGCGCGACCTCAAGCCCGCGCTGAACATCCTGCACGACGTGTTCCGGGCCCGCCTGGGCATGGGGCGGTTGGCGGTGGTGGGACTGCCGGGCGAATATGTCGGCGGATTTCGCACGCCCGCCAACTGCGCCACCATCGGCACCGTGTGCAGCGTGAGCATGAACGGGGTGCTGCTGCACGCCAACATCACCACGCACTCACGTTTTGGCGGGCTGCTCGAACTGAACGGCGGCCATCCCCACCGCTTCACCCAGATAATCACCTATGACGGCTCCTCCCTGGACCCGCTGGAGATCTTTATCCGCGGACACATGACCGGGGTGATGCAGGCCGCGCAGACTGGCAACGGCACCGTCGGCGCCAGCTTTCGCGAGGTGCCCGCCGTGGCGCTGTCCGAAGTGCTGCGCATCGTCCGCGAAACGGAAGAGGCCGGATTGGGCGGCGTGCTTGCCATGGGCAGCCCCAACCAGCCCCTGCTGGACATACCCGTGGCCAGCGGCCGTGTCGGTTTTGTGTTGGGCGGTGGGCTCAACCCCATCGCCGCCGTGGTTGAAAGCGGCATTCCCGTCACCAGCACGGCCATGAGCACCCTGTGCGACTATCAGGACCTTACGGACTTCCGCAGCCTCGCTGCGCTGACCGCAAAGAGAACGGGATAGGGAAGGTGCGGGACTGCCACCGGTTCCCGGTGCGGACGTGTGCTGAAAGAAGGGGAGTCATTGGCGGGAACCGGAGCCGGTCCCCTGCGGCTCAGCTGTTGAACGCCGCCACCATCGTTCCCAGCAGGGTGGCCATGGCGGGCGTAATCAGGCTGTGTCCGGGATAGCGGAGAAACTCGACATGGCCGTCCATGTACAGCACGTTACAGCCGCCCGGAACATGGTTGAAGGAGTCTATGGCCGGGTTGTTGGACAGCAGGTCGCACATGATTCCGACGGAACTTTGCGCTGTGTTTGACGCGCCGGAATTGTTGATGTCCGTGATTAGGAAACGTTCAATCCCCTCGCGCAGCCGGTATACCGTGCTTCCGCCGCCATCGCCGTTCGGCGCCGGTACGGTCAGGTCGCCGTCCATGGCCTTATAGGCCTGATCACGCATGGGCAGGGACTGCGGGTTCAACAGTGAGCCCGCCAGTTTGGGTATCAGCGCGTCCAATGCCTGTGCCACCTGTATGGGGATGTCCATGGTGTTCACCGCGGTAACCATGGCTGGGTCCAGGTTTGGGAAGGCCACGCTGAAGATCGAGGACAGCGCCGGCGCACACGCGCCCAGGCGCGCCTGATATTCGGGCCGGTCTTCAATCCGGTCGAATACCCAGCCCAGATACAGGTAGCTCTTCTGCATCATGTAGGGGCGCGAAACGATCCACACCTCGCCCTTCCGGTAGGCCTTCCCGTCTATGCCGGGGCCCCAGGTCGCGTCACCCGGATTGTCGCAGCAGTAAAGCATGCTGACCCGGTCCGTGGCATCGGACGGGCAGATGATGATGGCCGGGTCCGTCAGGTATTCGGGGTATAACATCGCGGGCGCGGGCGCCATTGCCGTGTACGGCCAGGCTGACATTGGCGGGAAACTGCCGCCTGGCGTCTCGTTCGCATACATCTTGTAGATGATGCCCCATTGCTTCAGGTTGTTTTGGCAGCTGGACCGTCGCGCCGCCTCGCGCGCCCGCGCCAGAGCGGGCAGCAGGATGGCCGCCAAGATTCCGATAATGGCGATAACCACCAGCAGCTCAATCAGTGTGAACCCGTTCCTGCGCATATCAAGACCTCCAGATCTTCGGCCGTGTGGACAGCCGCCCCATTCTAGAATGATCACCGTTGGCAGACGATTCCCTCCCGTCCAGTGTAACCGAAGAGATGAAAAAACACAATACCAAACGCAGCAGGGGGCCTGCTTCATGAACATTTCCTTCTGCGAGTTGCGCTTGGTGTTGACCCCCTATCATGACTGCACGGACACAACAGAATACCGCGCCATAAACCGTGATGAACTCGAGCGTCGCCGCTTGGACCTCCCCCTGCGAATGGGTAATATTTGGACCAAGTGGTGCCGTCAGCGAACAGACCTTAAAGCCGTTGCTTAAGGGAAGGAAGGAACCTGCCGCGCTGTGGTGTGTGGGATTTGCCCGCCCGCATGGACTACAATCCACAAAACAGGAGGCATTGACCACATATGGCCATCAAAACGCGTATTACCGAAATGTTCGGCATTCAGCATCCCATCCTGCAGGGCGGCATGCAGTGGTTGGCGCGGGCTGAAATGGTCGCCGCAGTGTCCAACGCGGGGGGCCTCGGTTTTCTCACCGCCGTCTCCTGCTGTTCGGCCAATGAACTTCGCGGGGAAATAAAGAGGACCCGTGATCTCACCGACAAACCTTTCGGCGTCAACATCTCCATGCTGCCCGTGCTCATGCCCGGCGACCTCACCGATAAGTTCATGGACCTCGTGTGCGAGGAGGGCATTCCCGTTGTCGAGACGGCCGGGCGCAATCCCGAATCCTACGTGCCCAAGCTCAAATCCGCCGGCGTGAAGCTGATACACAAGGTGCCCGCCGTCCGCTTCGCCAAGAAGGCCGAGAGCATCGGTGCCGACGCGGTCACTGTGGTTGGCTTCGAGTGCGGTGGCCATCCCGGAATGGACGACGTGCCTTCGCTCATCGTGCTGCCCAAGGCGGCCCTGGCGCTCAATGTGCCCGTGATCGCCGCGGGCGGCTTCTGCGACGGTCGCAGTCTCGTCGCGGCGCTGGCGTTGGGCGCCGAGGGCATCCTGATGGGCACGCGCTTCATGGCCTCCAAGGAAAGTCCCATGCACGACAACTTCAAGCAGTGGATGGTCGAGGCGCAGGAAACCGACACGTTGCTGGTGGAGCGCTCCATCCGCAACGCCGCGCGCATCATGAAGAACGAGGCCGCCCTCACCGTGCAGCGCATGGAGGGCGAAGGCGCGACCCTGCAGGACCTGTTGCCCGTCATCGCCGGCAGCGTGGGCCGCGAGGCCTACTTCAGCGGCGACATCAATCTGGGCACCATCGCCTGCGGCCAGGTCGTCGGCCGCATCCATGAGATTGGGTCCATTCAGGAGATCATTGACGGCATCATGGCGGACGCCGAAGCAACGCTGGCCCGGCTCAACGTTCTCAACAAGGGGTAGATTGACATGCTTAGGACAATATTGGTGGCCATGACACTGGCGCTTTCCATCGGCGCGGCACGGGCGCAGGAGCCCCTGGCGGAAGGCAAGGGTTTTGTATACGTCTGCAAGGACGGCGGCAACGGCGCCTATGAGGCCTTTCCCGATGTCTGCCGCCTCAAGGATGGACGCCTTCTATGCGTGTTCTACGACGGGTGGACGCATATCTCGTTGCCCAAAGAGGACAAGCCCAACGGCGGCCGCGTCACCGGAGTGTTTTCCGAGGATGAGGGCAAGACTTGGAGTGCGCCCTTTGTGGTTTACGACGGCCCCAACGACGACCGCGATCCCTCCGTGGTGCAACTTGCCGACGGGCGCATCCTGTGCAACTTCTTTTCACTCAAATACGGACCCGACGGCAAGGACTACGCGGGGCTGGGTTCGTGGTTGGTTGAATCCAGCGATGCCGGCAAAACCTGGTCTGCGGCGCGCAGCATCTGCAACGAAGACTACTACTGCAGTTCACCCATACGCGAACTCCCCGACGGAACGCTCATCCTGGGCCTGTACGCGGAAAAGAACGGCGACGGCTACGGCGCAAGCACCACGTCCAAGGACGGCGGCAAGACCTGGTCCGCAGTGGTCAACATTCCCAATGGCGGTGCGCGCCTTGACGCTGAAACCGACATCATCCGCCTGACCGACGGACGGCTCTATGCCGCCCAGCGCAGCCCCAGCGAGTCCATGCGCTTCTCCATCTCCTCCGACACCGGCGCAACGTGGTCCACCAGCGAAGTCATGGGCTTTGCCGGCCACTGCCCCTACCTGCACCGCGCTCCGGGGGACGCCATCGTTTGTGCGTTCCGCTGGCATGCCAAGAACGGCACCTACCTGTGCGTCTCCACGGATGAATGCAAGACCTGGTGTGCGCCCATCCTGGTCGACGCGTTTATCGGCGCCTACCCCAGCATGGTCACGCTCAAGGATGGGTCGGTGCTTATTGTCTACTACGAAGAAGGTGGCGGTTCCAACATCCGCGCGCGCAAGTTCCGTGTCAACGGTGCAGGCGTGGAGTGGTTGCCGTTCCAATAGCGGGCTGTGGCAGGTTTAAGAGTAGGTGTGTCCTTATGAACACCGAAGATGCGGCATTCAATAGCCCAGGCCGTAAGGCCTTGGGCAAGAGTTAACGACTGTGGCTGAGCGCTACAAACGCGGAACAAATCGGGGGGTTGTGCGATGCATCTAACGAACAGACTTGCGTGTGCGGTGGTTCTTTGTCTGACAGTTGCTCTGAACGCCCATGCAGACTGGTACGCCTATTTTGGAGTAATAGACGTGCTGCAAAGGGTACGGCTCGATGCACATTGTGATCCTGAATTGTGGTCTCTCACAGGCTGTTGCGGACAAAACATGGCCTTGGTCGGAAAAAAGATGGCGATATTCTCTTCGTCTTGCCATGGTGCCATGATGAATTCAACTGATTTGTGCATTCCCAATAAAGTGTCGGAGATTCCAATTCATGGATTACAGGAAGCTGGTGAAATCTACGGTCTTGCATCCGACAATGAGACTCTCGTGCTCAAAGGTGTACTGGAGAAAGCCCCAAAAGACGAGTGGTCTATAATCTTGCTGGACCTGAAGACGATGACCGCTAAAGCCTCTCTTGACTCACCAGAAGCGTTCCTTCTTGCCAACGGTCGAGTGCTGTATTTTCCCCCTGCCGAAAACGGCAATGCCTATAGCTGTAATTTGGATGGCAATGACAGGAGATTGGAATCAGTTATAGCAAAGGGACAAGAGCATTTTGGGGTGCGTGATGCGTTTATCTGCGAGGGCAAACTATGCGTGCT
>CAIJOU010000371.1 GCA_903822375.1 Candidatus Hydrogenedentota bacterium | reverse complement strand
GCCCGCCTCGACGGCGACACGTTGAAGATATTGCGGGCCTTGCGCGGCCTCAAGGTGTTCCACATTGAAGAGACCGGCATCAACAAGGGGTGGCTGGCGCCGCTGGCAAAGTTTGGCTCCCTCGAAGAGGTGGGTCTGAAACACGCGCGGGTCGACGATGAAGCACTCGCCCCGATCGGAAAGCTGAAGCATCTGCGTGTACTGGACTTGACCGGCACCAGGATTACGGACAAGGGACTGAAGGAAATTGGGAAACTGAAGGACCTGAGATCGCTCAATCTTTTCGAGACCGCGGTAACGGATGCCGGAATGCGTTCCCTGACCAAACTGACCCACCTCGAATCGCTGCAACTTCCCGGCACCATCGGCGCGTCGGGCGTTGAGGCATTCAAGGGACTGCCTGTGTACGCGTCGCTCATGTACCGGCCCATGCTGCGCCTGCTGGTGGTGGATGGGGCGACCAGGCAGGCATTGCCCGGCGTTCCCTTGAAAATAAGCACCGACCCGGAAAGTGGGGTCAAAAGCATGACCACCGACCCGGAAGGCCTCTGCGTGCTTTCCCTTCCCGGCAAGGCCATGCGTTATGTGGCCGTCACGGCCACCTGCGATGGGCATGTGCCGACAAAAATGGCCTGGAGCAAGTCGGAAGGCGAATCGGTTCCTGCGGAATTCACATTGGCCGTGCCGCCGGGCACCACCGTTGGCGGCGTAATCGTGGACGGATCCGGCAAGCCCGTTCAGGGCGTCAGTGTCTCGCTGCTGGTGCCCGCCGACGGCATGCCGTGGCCGCGGCCGGCCATATGGGACCACATTGTCTCCACCGATGCAAACGGCAAATGGCACTGTGACATCATGCCGGAAAAGCTGAACGACCTCTGGATAAAACTCAGCCATGCCGACTATGTCAGCGACTCAATGTATGGAATCACGCCAAAGCCGCCCATGGAAAAGCTGCGTGACATGACGGGCCAGATGGTTCTAAAGCATGGCCTGACTGTGGCGGGGCGTGTCACTGACCAGGAGGGCAAACCCGTGGCGGGGGCTCGCGTGGAGCAGGGGGAGGACCGCTGGGGGTCCGATTACCCGAGCACCCGCACGGGCAATGACGGCGCGTTCTCCTTCAAGAACTGCAAAGCTGGCGGCATGGTGCTGACCGTCCAGAAGGACGGATTCAGTCCCGACCTGCGGCGGCTGCCCGTCGACAAGGACACGGCCAACGTGGACTTCGTTCTGGAAAAGGGCCATGTGGGGCGCGGTCGCGTCGTGGACAAAGAGGGAAATCCCCTGTCGGGGGTGAGGGTGGTGGCGGATACTTGGCGCGGTTGCCGGACTTTGTCCTGGCGCGGCAACACCGATGCGGATGGCCGTTTCCAGTGGGACTCCGCGCCGGCCGAAGAGGTTGCCTATGACGTCCTCAAAGAGGGGTACATGTCGAGCCGGCAACAGAAGGTCACGCCGGGCGACACAGAAGCCGTCATCACGCTCAATCGTCCTCTCAAGATCGCCGGAACAGTGGTCTACGCCGAAAATGGCCAGCCCGTCCCCTCTTTTCAAGTGCTTCGGGGCATTGACTGGGGTGGCGGCGGCGAGGTCTATTGGAACCGTCGAAACCCCTGCCAGGGCAAAGACGGCAAGTATTCGCTAACCTTCGACGAACCCTATCCCGGTCAACTCGTGCGCGTTGAGGCGGAGGGATACCTGCCCGCCGTCTCCAGGGTGTTCAAGGTTGACGAGGGGGACCAAAGCTGCGACCTGAAGCTGGAGAAGGGTACACCCGTCAGCGGTGTGGTCCACGCTCCGGACGGCTCCGTATTGGCCGGTGCGGAGGTGATTTGCTGCACGCCCTCGTCCGGCGCCTATTTCAACAATGGCAGACTGGAAAACAGCCGCGAGAGTATTGTGGCCACTACTGATGCGCAGGGGGCGTTTTCTTTCCCGCCTTTGACTGATCCGTACCTGCTGGTTGTTGTGCATGACAAAGGCTATACGCGGGTCTCCCGGGAAGCCTTTGAGAAGGACCCGAAGATCGCGTTGCAGGCCTGGGCGCGCGTTGAGGGTACCGTGCATGTTGGTTCGCGGCCGGCTGCGAAGGAAGACATGCACCTGCTCATAGAGGAACCCTACGATCTCAAGGCGCCCCGGGTGTCCATGCAGTACCAGACATCCACCGATGATGCGGGCTGTTTTGCCTTTGACCGCGCGATGGCATTGGAAATGCGTGTATGCCGCGGTGTGAAGAATCTGGACGGCAGCAGGACCTCCTATTCTCACGGCACATGGGTCGAGGCAAAATCGGGGCAAACGGTTCAGGTTTCCCTCGGGGGAACAGGATGTCCGGTCAAGGGTCGGGTGGTATTGCCTGCCGGAGAGACGGTCCCGGTGAATTGGAGTTTCAGTGATTGTTGGGTCAACACCAGGCAGCAGCAACCCAAACCGCCCGCAAATCTTGCCAAGGACAAAGCGCAGGCTTGGTATGCCAATTGGCAGAAATCGGAGGCGGGAAAGAAATTCCGGTGCGAACAGGGCTCTTATGCCGGTTTGATTGGCGCCGACGGAACGTTCTCCATTCCCGACGTGCCTCCCGGGATTCACACGCTCAGCATTCGCGCCTATCAACCGCCTGATGGACGCTGCGGTTTTGGTCCGGAAATCGGCCATGTCAGCAAGGAGATAAAGATAGCTGACATGCCGGGTGGTCACTCAGACACACCGTTGGATTTGGGAACTTTGGAATTGTCCGTACGCAAGGAAATGAAGCCGGGAATGCCCCTGCCTGACTTTGAGGTGAAAACGCTGGACGGAAAACCGCTGAAACTATCCAGCTTCCGCGGCAAATATGTTTTGCTTGATTTCTGGGCCACGTGGTGCGGTCCCTGCCGTGGCGAGACGCCCAAGCTCAAAGAGGTGAACGACGCTTTCGGAAATAACCCCAAATTCGCTCTGGTCAGCCTGAGTCTGGACGCTGACACGGCGGCACCCAAGAAATACGTCAAGGAAAACGGTTTAGAATGGACGCATGGTTTTCTGGGGGATTGGCAAAAGACCAAGTTGCCCGACCAATATGGTGTCCAAGGTATTCCTGCCATGTTCCTCGTTGATCCAGAGGGAAAGCTTGTCAGCGCCGGTTTGCGCGGCGACGCGATTATGCAGGCCGTCAAGAGCGCGATGAAGTAACCACGTTCAAGGAAACGGGTCGAAGTTGCTGGCGTTGGGGCAGTCCTGATTTGCCTCTGGTTTGCCCGCGGGGGCTTCCAAAAGGCGTCAAGAGCGACTCGGAGACAGATTCAAACGCGGTTGCAGACTTTATCAGAATTCTTTATAATGCCGTTGGTCTACCCAACCCCCGCGGACGTGCGGAAGCGGGGACGGTTTTCATGGTCAAGTGGAGAATAAGGAGCGGTCTATGAAGCGGAAGAGTAGTGTCTTTTTGGCGTTGGCCCTGTGCCTCGCCGCCCTGTCCGCCATGGCGGAACTGCAAAATGTTTCGCTGGATGGGCAGATTCGCATTCGCGGCAATTACATCACCAACTGGTCGGCCAATCCGCCGGCGGTGCGTTATTCGCCCGCGTTTACCGTGGGACGGCCGATTGGCGGCCCCTTCGGTCCGGCAGTCGTCAGCCCATACAAGTGGGACCGCGAAGGCCCCGACTATTCGGCGGTGGAGCAGCGGACCCGCCTGGGTGTGAAGGGCGATTTCACCAATGACGTCAGCACCT
>CAIJOU010000370.1 GCA_903822375.1 Candidatus Hydrogenedentota bacterium | reverse complement strand
GGGGTTGTTTGTCAGAAACATCATGTCTCTTTTTTGCAGAACTTGTGAAGCATAACCCTTCCGATCGGCTCGTATACTCTTCTTCCCTTCACAGCACCTTACTTTGCAGACAGGGCTGTGTAGCCCTTTCCTATCTGGCTCACCCCGTAAGGGTGCTGTCGGTCTGCATGATAGACGAGGCCTTGATTTTTTGGATTTTTTGATTTTTTGTGATGTCCCGTTGCGCCAGTTGCACTTACGGGGCAGGCACCCGGGAAACTTTGCGCCACGATGTGGAGTTTTTGCCTGGATGACCCCGTTGACCGCGCCTGACGGACGCGCCAAGTCAACCCGACGCGCCCGTTCTTCCTGTTTGCCATCACTCCGACGCGCCCCAGCTGCGGCCCACGGTACACTGGACCAGGTTAAGCACTGAACCGCTCGGGAAAAGCTCCAGCCATGCGTCCTCCATGGCCTTGACCAGCACCGCCCGTGCCGCCTCGACGGCATCGTCGCTGGCCCAAATAACGATTTCATCATGCACTACGTGAGTAAGCTGGGCTTTGATGTCCTCGTGCGCCAAGCGTCGCACTACCAACGCCAAGGCGCGCTGGGTGAGCGCCGCGCCCGTCCCCTGTACGATTGCATTGCAAGCCATCGTGTATACGTTGTCCTTCGCACTGAAGCGCCGCACACGCCCGCCTTTGGTGCGGACGAACCCGAGGCGCTTCGCCGTTTTCACGGACTCCTGCTGAAAGGCGCGTAGCCTGGGGTAGGTGGTGAAGAAATCGCGCCTAAATCGCTGCGCCTCCTGCTCAGTCATCTGGACCGCGTATTTCGCGGAGGCCGCCTCCATCAGATTTTTTGCCCCACCCCCGTACAATAGAGAGAAATTGATCGCCTTTGCGAGCTGGCGCTGCTCCTTGCTGACTTCATCCGGCGGGACATTCAGCAGCAGCGCCGCGGTTAAGTTATGCAGGTCGGCGCCCTGTGCATGGGCGTCCAGAATCACATCTTCTAAGGCAAGTTGGGCCGAAATCAGAAGTTCTATTTGGGAATAGTCCGCTTTTATGGTGCGCCCGGTCGGTGCGCGGAAAAGCTCACGGAACTCGTTATCGCGCGGCACCGCCTGCAACGCCGGGTCGGAGCAGGACATGCGCCCGGTATCCGTCCTCGTCAGGTGGAACTCCGCGTGGATGCATCCGGTGACGGGGTCGATGAACGACGCCAGCTTGTCGCCGAAGGCCGACACCAGCTTGCTGTACTTGCGGTGGCGCAGCATCGGCCCGCTGATCGGCAGGTCGGGCCTTGCTTCGAAGGCGCTGGCCTCCGTGCTGAGTAGGCGTGTCTTCTTGGTGGTGGGCCAGGATGCGATTTCCTCCGGGGAGAGTACCGCGCGCAGGGCGTCCCTTATCTGCTCGGGCTTGTCCGGGTCCACGCCCGCGCTGAGCAGCCTGTCCAGGTCGGCCCGCGCACCGGCCAAATGGCCGCGCCACTCCATCAGCCGGGCAGCATGGGAATCGGCATCAAAGGGAATACCATTTATTTCAAGCCGGGCCACCGCGAGAAGCGTGCCCCGTAGCTGGTCGTAGCACGCTTCCAGCCCTTCCGCACGCAGGCGGTCCAGCAGGGTGTCCCGCAGCGCCGGGATAAGGGCAAGTCCGTCCACATCGCCCGCCACCTCCACGTTCAGCGCCTGCTGCAGGACGCGCGGCAGGGCCAGCGGATTCTTCACGGCGCTGCTGGTCTCGCCCGACAGGAGGTGCCACATGACCGCAGTGTCATCTATGCGCCCCAGCCGCACCCCGGCGGGCAGCAAATGGCGCAGCACGCCTGCTGCGTCGTGGGATGCAACCACGGCGTGACGTAGCGGGTCGAGCAGCTCCGGCAGTTGCGCCAAGGATTCGCCATCGCTTATTTCCACGCGACGGTCGTGGGTGACCAGTGTCACCGCGGCAATGCGTGATAGCGACGGACTCCAGCCCGCTTTCGGATGATCGGCATATCCATCGAGGGGAAGGACCGTTACGGCAATGCCGACTGTACCGCCTGCGGCGACGACGTTCCGCACCGCGGCCATGATGCCGCCGGGCGCGCCGGTTACGGGGGCCGATGGCGGGACCACAGTCGCCTCGGTTACGCGCGAGGCTGCGGCGGTGTGAACGGGTCGCACACCGGCTATCTCCATGCCGGCGCGGAGGAACGCTTTGAGGTCAAGCCCACAAAGGTGGCCATCACTCAGGTCCTTCCCGTACTCATCCGGAATTGGGCAGGCCACCGAGTTCGGATAGTCCGCCAGCAAGGTCTCCGTTGCACGCGCTCCAGCATCGTCATTGTCGAAGCAGAGCAGGTTCTTCATGTCGGCGCTTCGTGCCGCACGCGCGCATGCCTCACTCACCGGGGCATTCACCCCGCCCAGGGACACGACCCCCACGCCGGTCTCCTCATTCATGAGCATGCCGCATAGGAAAGACTCGACCCATATTAGGACGTTGGCCACCGCGCCTTCTCGGGTCGGGAAAAACATTGACGCGGGGCGAGAACCGGGGAGCCAATAATAGCGCAGGGGCGCGCCATCCCGAGTGCACACAGGCTCGGGGCCGCCGGTCTCCAACCGCACTAGTACGCCGTTGACCGCGCCGTCCTCTCCAAGGCACGGGATGGCGATACCCGCCGGGATTCGGAAGCGCGTTGCTGGATGGCCGTCGGCGCGAAGCACTGATGGTAGCCCGAACGCTGCTCGGTCATGCCATTCTTCCCGCTCAACGAGCCCCAGCCGGAATAGCCGCTGGCTCGACGCGTTAATGCCGCGGGACCTGCTCAGCCCCGCCGCCGCGTCCCGGCTGGCCGCCAACGCACCCATCCACCGCTCCACCGAGGACAGTACGGCGGCATTCCATGCCGCCCGGTCGGTGGCACCTTTCGCGCACGCGCCATTGCCGCCTCCCGACGGTGTGCCCTGACCGGCATAACCGTAGCCGCGCGCCATCGCCACGGCCGCATCGCGGCCGAGTTGGAGCACTTCCTGCAGGACCTGGGGTAGGTTCCCATTCAGGCCACAGCGTGGGCAGTACACCCTGCCCTCAACGAGATAGATCACCAGACGGTCGTTGCCCCCACATCGCGGACACGCCATGTGGGCTTTGTCCCGGCTGTACCGGACGGGCGCACCCGCACCGAGGTCCGTCATCGCTTGAACTATGTCCATGATTATTTCTCCACCGGTCGCGGGCGGGGACGACTGGACCGCCCCGCCCGCAGCCGCCGTTATCAAACGCCCTGTTCCTTGCGCCACGATTCCAGCCCCTCTTCGGTCATCTGGTACAGGGTTATCGCCCTTGCTGCACCAGGCTTCTTGGGAAGTTCAGTCGCCTTTAACCAGCCATATTCGCGTAAAACGGCTATAACATTATCCAGCACTTTTTTGTCTCGGAGCCGGTGCTTGCTGGAGTTCTTATATATCTCCGACCGGGTGAAGGCCGTCTTGTTCGCCTCTCGCATGTAGGACAGAAGCAGGCGCGCATCCGCAAGCTCTTGGGACATGGGTGCTGGTTCCGTGAGGCGCTCTTTTTCCTTGAGGAAAAAGCGAGCCAGCTCAATGCCGCGGGCAAGGTGCTCGGCCCCGAGCACCCACTTCACGTCGGCGTGATTGGCGCCGAGTGTATCCGGGCTTCCCTCGTCCAGTAATTTGAGATTTGCCCCGATTCTTGTACAAATTTCCGGCATCTTATTTCCATGGTCCCTGAGGGGATTGTGCCGACCGATCTTCAGCATGTACCGCTGCATCTCCGCGCCGTAGCCCCTCAGCATTTCCCGGGCCTCGGCGCTCAGTTCCATCACGGGCGGCCGGATCTCGTTCGTCGTGCCGTCAATAATGTGCAGCGGGCAGTCCAGGAGGCTGCCCAGCCACCGGTGGTACTCGCCGACGACACGCCGTGCGCCCGCCTCGTCGCCGAGCGGGATGGCGTCCCGCAGCCCCAGCGTCGAGTCTGGATAGGCCATCAGTATGCGCGAGTGCAGGCCCTGCGTCCGGCATATTGGGTCGGCGATAAACGGGTTCAGGATATCGTGCTGGCCCATCAGCATCATTGAGAACCTGCGATTCCGAATGATCCCGATTCCCCCTTTCACCCTGACGAATTTTATGGGCGTTCCGTCCCAAAGCTTCGCCAGCTCCGTTATCATCTGGAGGCGGGTCTCCGTACCCATACCATGCCCCGCCAAAAGGCTTCCCGCTTCATCAGTTAGGTAGCCACTGACGCCACATCCCACCCGCAGGTAGTAGCGAAGGGCAGCGGGGGTGGCTTCGTCCACGTACAAAATAGGCTGGGGCAGAGCCGCGGCCTCGGCCGCCATGTTCCTGGCCCTGAGCTCGGCGACCTTGCGCTCGTACGCCCTTGTGAAGCGCTCCTCCGCCTCCCAGACAGGGGCCATCGCGATTCTAAACACAGAACTTTTCCCCTCGCCCGAGTTACTTCCTAGTAAAAATGCTAAAGATGTGGGAACTGGCGATGAGAACGCGCGAACATCGGCCATGCTTTGCAGTGTGTGATTCACCACCCCCAAAAGTGTCAGTGCGCAAAGCGGAAACGGAGTGTTGTCCGTCATGATCTGCACGGCCGCCGCCCAGCCCTCCAGTCTCGGACCCAGCGCCGACCGGGGAAACGGCGGGGCCGGGGGAAGGCTGGCACCGACCGGGGACAGGTCGTTTTCAAGGACCTCGCCGCTGAGCCTGGCCCGATTCCGCGCGGCGGTTTCCTTAATCTTCTCCGCCAGTTCCATCACCAACTCGGCGGGGACCGGATCGTCGGCGTGCATGGTGGCTACTTCAACGGATACGCTGGCCTGGCCGCCGCCATCCGCTCCGGCTGGGTTCCCGGACCCCTGCGCCGCTATTTCCTGCTGAAGAGGGTTGTTGTTGGAATCATGGTCAGTTGTCACTTGTAATGCTCCTTGTTGGTTTCTGACGACACTGCGGAACTCTTCAGGCCACGTCAAAGGGCCTTGATGACGCCACCGGGGCACGGTCTTCTTTTGGGCTC
>CAIJOU010000369.1 GCA_903822375.1 Candidatus Hydrogenedentota bacterium | reverse complement strand
CTTCTCCTTCCGCGTCGGCCAGTTTGGCATGTACTCCCTGTTCGGCGAGGGTGAATCCACCTTCAACATCTGCTCCAGTTCCAACTGGAAAGATTACATCGAGTTCTGCTTCCGCAAGACCGGCAAGGTGACCGACGCACTCTGGCGCATCGACGAGGGCGACACCATCGGCTTCCGCGGCCCCTACGGCAACAGCTATCCGATGGAAGCGTGGGAAGGCAAGAACCTCATCTTCATCGGCGGCGGCATTGCCATGCCGCCCATCCGTTGCGCCATCTGGTACGCGCTTGAAAACCGCGCCAAGTACGGCAATATCACCGTTGTCTACGGCGCGCGCACCACGCGCGATTTGGTCTTCGCCGACGAGTTGGACCAGTGGGCCGAGTATGACCGCGTCCGCATCATCAAGTGCGTCGACCCGGGCGGCGACACGCCCGAATGGAAGGGCGAAGTGGGCCTCATCCCCAACGTCCTTGCCGCCGCCAACGTCGCTGCGGACAACACCGCCGCGCTCGTCATAGGCCCGCCCATCATGATCAAGTTCACCCTGCCCGTGCTCGACAAAATGGGCGTGGCCGCACCGGATATCTACACCAGCCTCGAAAACCGCATGAAATGCGGCGTCGGCAAATGCGGCCGCTGCAACTGCGGCCCGGTGTACGTATGCAAGGAAGGCCCCATCTTCACCATGGAGCAGCTCAACGCCCTGCCCGCGGATTTCTGACCCCTACATTACGACTGCCCTGGGGTTTGCATTCACGACCCGAAAGCGCGCTCTTTCGGGTACCCACGCTGTTTCAGGTCGCCCGCACTTTCTCAGGTCGCCCCTTGAGGGGGGCAGTCCCGCCGCAGGCGGGACGGGGGGTGTATGCCCCCCGCGCAGACCCCATCCTTCTCGTAGGGTGTGCTCCGTCCGCCGCGGCGGACGGAGCGCACCATCCCCGCCGGGGGACTGCCACCATTTTCGGCTAACGTCCCGACCTCGCACGCATACCGATACCCGAAATGGTGGCTGTAGCCGTGCCCATTCCTGCCCGGAATCAACTCCCCACACCGTGTGTTCACTCGTAAAGGGGCATTGCTGTGCAAATCAATTGCCCCAATACAGGAGGAGTTGAGACCATGGCAGCGAACGTTCTGGTGGTGTTCTACAGCATGTACGGCCACGTCTACAAAATGGCCGAAGCCGAGGCCGAGGGCGCGCGAAGCGTGGAAGGGGTGGACGTAAAGCTGGTACAGGTGCCAGAACTGGTGCCCGACGCCGCGCTCGAACGCGTGGGCGCCCTGGCCGCGCGGAAAACCTTTGCTCATATTCCCGTCGCCGAACCGGCCATGCTGGCCGAGGCGGATGCCATCATTTTCGGCACGCCGACACGCTTTGGCAACATGGCCGCACAGATGCGGAATTTCCTCGACCAGACCGGCGGCCTGTGGATGAAGGGCGCCTTGGTCGGCAAGGTCGGAAGTGTTTTTTGCAGCACCGGCACCCAGCACGGCGGTCAGGAGACGACCATAACCAGTTTCCACACCACGCTGCTCCACCATGGAATGATTATCGTGGGGGTTCCCTATTCCGAACAGCGCCTGGTCAACATGGCCGAAATCACCGGCGGCTCCCCCTACGGCGCTTCCACGCTGGCCGGTGCGGATGGGTCGCGCAGTCCGTCCGAAAACGAGTTGGGCATAGCCCGCTTTCAGGGAGCCCACGTGGCGGAAATCGCCAAGAAACTGAAGGGTTGACCGGTACGCAAGCGGCACTTTCGCGAATCTTTCCGGGGATATGGACATGACAACGCGTAGGATAGAGCAGATTTACACCAGTCTGCCCACAGTCGAGGGGGCCGGTGTACGGCTCCACCGCGCCTTCGGAAACAGCCACATCCCGCAGTTCGACCCCTTCCTGCTTCTGGATGAGTTTCATACCAACGACCCCGAGGATTACCTGCCCGGTTTCCCCTGGCATCCCCACCGCGGCATCGAGACCGTCACCTACATCCTGAACGGGCTGGTGGAACACGGCGACAGCATGGGAAACGGCGGAACGATTGGACCGGGCGAGGTGCAATGGATGACGGCGGGAAGCGGTATCCTCCACCAGGAAATGCCGCAGAAGGTCGGCTCCGGGGCCATGTGGGGCTTTCAGCTCTGGACAAACCTTCCCGCAGCGCAAAAGATGATGCCGCCCCGCTACCGGGGACTGCAGGAATCCGATATCCCCGTGGTGGAGCTTGCGGTGGGCGCAAAGGCCAAAGTCATCAGTGGTGTGCTGGACGGGATTCAGGGTCCCGTGCGCGACATCGTCACGGACCCCGAATTCTTCGACATCCTGCTCCCGGCGGGCTGGGAATTCCAACACGACGTGCAGCCGGGCTTCACGGCCTTTGCCTACGTCCTCAACGGCACTGCCCGCTTCGATGACCGGCGTGGGGGGGGAGACCCGGAAAGCGCCCAAGGGCAATGGGCTGTCTCGTCTCCCAAAGGTCCCTGCGGGCCCAGGAGCGTGGTCCTTTGGGAACACGAGGGGGACCAGGTGGTCGTCACCGCCCTCAACACGCCCGTGCGCTTCCTCTTCTTTTCCGGACGGCCCCTTCACGAGCCCATCGCCTGGCGCGGCCCCATCGTGATGAACACCGAAGAAGAGCTCCGCACCGCCTTCCGCGAACTGCAAAACGGCACCTTCATCAGGAAGTGGTAACAACGTCTTTCCTTCGCCCGCCAATGCAGCTCGACCTGACCTGAAGTCCATATACACGCAGTTCGTTGGTTCCCACCGTGGGGCAGACATTCCTGTCTGCCTTTTCATGCTGATGTTCCTGCACGCCGACATTGCCGCGAAGAAGGAACCATTGGTCCAAATTCTGGCAAGCGTCCAAGGGTGACGGCACGGCACCAGCATCTCCCGACGGCTTCCAACCCGACTGTTTCAGTGTGAAAACCCATTTCGGATGCGCATAGGAATTGACGCCCACAATAGTGCTAGAATAAGCTGTCTGAAACGGGTGCATTGCGGTCGAAATGGGAGTCTTTACGGGGTCATGGACGTACTGAAACGCATCATCAAGGGCGACTTCCGCACGGTGGAACTGCGGCGCTATATTGCCCTTAAGGCGGCGATATTCTGGGGGCTCATATTGCTCTCATGGGCGCTCTTTCCCAGTCAGAACCAATTCTCCATAATGACCCACTCCTTCAGCTATCTGGGCAGTTTTGAGACTATCCACAATCCCCGCTGGTGGTGGATTTTCACCATCGCCATGGTCCTCTGGGGGGTGGCATTGGTTCCGCTGGTACTGTATCTGCACCGCCGCTTCTCCCATGTATCCCGATGGGGTGCCGCCTTTGCCGCACTCCTGCTTCTGGCCGGTTGCCTCGGACTGGTGCTGGTCGGCACCATTCCGAGTGTGAATTTGCGGTTTGTGGGCAGGCAAAGCTGGGCCGGAATACACCGCGATGCCGGTCTGCTCGTCGCCATCGCCTTCTCTGCGGGCATCTTTGCCCACGAGCTGCTCCTGTTCCGGGACGGTTTCACGCGGAAGCGCTTGGGAAAACACGGTTACTGGCGCTTCTTTTGGCCTTACTTAGTCTGGTGGACCCTGGCGTTTACCGCAGCTTACTTCCTCATCCGGTGGATGTTCGTCTACGAGGACATGAAGCGGGCCGCCGCCGCT
>CAIJOU010000368.1 GCA_903822375.1 Candidatus Hydrogenedentota bacterium | reverse complement strand
TCGTACTCATGCGTGCCATACTCATCAGTGGAAAACCTTTCGACCCCCTGTGGAAAACTCAACCACAATGTGCTCCAATCTTGGGACAAAAAACTTGATTTCGGAACACACTATCTTCGGTCACCTCCGGCTATTCACATTCTTCCCCTTCGGGGAAGAACTAGCGACACGTTTCCCGTTCGCGAACCTTACGGCCCTTTACTTGTGCTCCTCGCGTTGCACTTAGCGTCAGAACACAATCACGTCCACCCGTTTTGCGTTGGGCCCGCCCGGATGGTACATCACGATATCCTGTGCGGCGTTGCCGTTGAGGTCGTATTCGTCGGCCATGCCGAAACTGGGCACCTTGATGGTGACCCATGGGTCGGACGACAGGAACTTCTCTTTTTCCCCAATGCGAATGGCCAGCGTGTCGCTTTCCTTGCCGAAGGCCACATCGAGCCGGCCGTCGCCGTTGAAATCGCCGAAGGTGTAGGCCACGCGCTCCCGACCCTCGGGGGCGTCCATGGTCAGGCCGGTGGAAAAGGTCGGTTTGTCGCCGAAATCGGTGCCGTTGAACAGGTATACGTCGGCACGGATGGCGATCTTGCCGCGAACAAAGAAGTTGATGAAATTGGTCACGCCCAGTGGAATGCTGATGAGCACCACGTCCTTGCGCTTGTCGCCGTCCACGTCAATCAGTATCGGGCTGGACACGCCGCCCTTGTTGGAAAAGGTCTTGGTGGGCGTTTCGGGATACTTGAAAGATTCCTTGGCGAGGTAGACCTGTGTCTGCGCCATCATGTTAATGGTGCCCTTCGTCTGCGTCACCACCAGGTCCGGCAACCCGTCATTGTTGAAATCCTCCATCTTGGCCTCGCCCTGCCATTTTTCCGCCAGGTTAATGGGAATGCGGAATCGTTCATGCTGTTTCCAGTCGGGGCCGTGGGCGAAATCGGCGAAGGCGTCGCTGAGAAAGGCGATGCCCTTGTGCTGCTCGCCGGGCACGTCGAAGGGGTGCACGGCGGGCAGCCGGTGCACAATGTAGGTGTTTTCCTCACGGCGCATCTCGCTGATCACGTCGCATTCAGCCAACGCCACCGTCCCGTCCATGCGCCGCAGGTCATAGCCTGTCGGGGTGGGGATGAACCACAGGTCGCGGCCGTCGCCGAGCAGGTCCTTGGCGCTGTGCTTGAGAAAGGAGGGTTCCTTGGCATGGCTGGGCAGCAGCGACGGGAAGCGCGGCTCGCCGACCTTCTTGAACTCGCCCGCCTCGAAACGGTACACCAGCGCGCCCGCCGCGTCCAGCACCACCAGTTCCTTGGGCGGCTTGCCGTCGCATTCGGCCAGCATGGCCGCGCCCATCGACGGGTCAAGCGGCAGCACGGCCGACGGTTTGGTGGGATAGCCGCCCTTGCCGTCGGACAGGAAGAGCGCCAGTTCCTTCTTGAGCGGATAGCTTTGGTCATCGGAGGTGAGCAGCAGTATGTCGGCCATCCCGTCGCCGTTCATGTCCGAAACGTCCACGTCCCAGACCTTTAGGCCGGTTTCAAGAACGAAGTTGCGGGATCGGGGGGCGGGTTGGGCGGACAAAAAGACCATCGTGGCCAATAAAGCGGACAGCATGCACAGCTCCTTGTTTTCCAGACTGGATCACATGGTACTGCAATATGGAAGAAATCCGGGCAGGTTTATTCACCTGCGCCCAGCATTCCTCGCCAAAACGGGCCGCGCCGTCAGTTCATCTCCCCCTGCCCAAAGCGCTGAATCTTCGCCCGCAGTTCTTCGGACCGGCGAATCGCATCTTCCAGTTGCGCAACAAGTTCCGCGTTTTTTTCCTCGCGGGCGCTCGCCAGCGCCGAGTCGAGTTTCTCGCGCATCTCGTCGATCTGCTCGAACATCATGGCGAACATCTGTTCGCGTGACGGCACGCGCGTTTTGGCCATGGCGCGCGGACCCATCATGAATCCGGCGGCGGCGAATCCCTCGGTTCCGACCGGGTCGTCCTCACCGGGGCCATCCAGCACAACGATTTCGGCATGGTGGCGCAGAAAATCGAGCAGCCTCGGCAGGGAGGGGGCCTGTTCGGCGTCTTCACGCACGAGGTAGGCATGCAGCTTCACCACGGGCACGAGCGGGTTGACGGCCTGGCCGAGGTAGCGCAGGCAGAGTTCCTCGACGCGTTCAAGATTCATGTGCGGATATCCTTGGCGCTATTCTTCAAGCAGGTTTACCTCGCGCAGCGTCCAGTTGCCGGTGTCGATGCGCACGGTCTTGATTTCGTGCGGGGCGAATGCGAGGTCGTAGTTCTTGTCAAGGTGGGGGAGATGCAGGCGTGTCTTGGCGGGCCGTCCCGCCGTCTCGTAGCCGCGGACGATGATGTCGTTGCCGTCCTCGCTGCGCTTGATCACGCTCAGCAGCACGTTGTCCGACTCTGTGCCGAAGAGGCTGGCCTGCGCGCGGCGCGTGCCGGGATGGGCCGATTCGCAATGCACTACGGGCGGCGCGTTGAGTTCCCAGCCCTGCTTGACCACGCGCGCGTCGCGCCAGTCGCCGCCGTGCGGCACGAGCCGGAAGCGCAGTTCCTGCCAGCCCTGGTCCATGATGGGCCAGGCGTCGTCGGCGTTGAAGCGGCCGTTGTCGTGGTGGGCGTATGCCGGGCTGCGCAGCACGGTCATGCGCATGACGCCGTCGCGCGTGTCGAAGCCGTACTTGCTGTCGTTGAGCACGGCTAGGCCGCAGGGCTTGTCGCCCGCCGTGCCGCTCAGGTCGAACCATTGCTGGCCCGGTTCCTCGCCGCCCGTGGCCGGCCGTTCGGTGTGGCCGTAGGCCGATTCAAAGGTGGCGGTGGGGGCGGCAATGTTGGTTTCCCACACGAGCTTGAGCACCTGGTACTGCTCCTGCCAGTTGACGCGCAGGAAACAGTCGATGGTGTCAATGTCGCGGTACAGCGTGGTTTCGAGTATTGCCTCGGACCTGGCGTAGCGGCTGCGCACGCGCACGGTGGCGAGCACGTCGCCGTTCTCCACCACGTCAATCTGCGCCTGGCCGAAACGGCCCGCCTCGACGCGCCATTCTTCCAGCCCGTGGCTCCAGGTGTCCGTCTGGTCCACCAGCGCGGAGAGCACGTTGCCGCGGCGCAGCACTTCGGTCTTGTTGGTCTTGTCGTAAAGGCCGCAAATGGCGCCGGTCGCGGGGTCAAAATCGATGCGCCACCAGGCATTTTCGAGGCGCGCCGGCGAGGCTTCGAGCATCGCCGTGGACCGGATTGCCTTCGCGTCCGAGCGCAGATGATAGAGGCGGTAGCCCATGGCCGGAAGCTGCACGATGAACGCATGCCGGTTGTGATCGATGCGCTCGCCGCGCACGGTCTGGCAGGGCACCTGCGCGCCCGTGTCATCGACGAGGTGCAGCGGTTTTTCCAGCGTGCGGTCCGCAATGGGCGGCGCAAGCACGGCCGCCTCGACGGGCCACGTGAGCGGGTTGATCACCACGATTGTGTTGCCCACGGAAGTGGTGTCGATGGTGCGGGCAATGGCCTGGATGGACATGTTTCGGATGACGTCGGCGCGGTGACGCGCGGCGCCGAGTTGGTCGCGCGTGTCGGTGTAGGACGACTGGAGGCTGCTGCCCGCGAGGATGTCATGGAACTGGTTGTAGAGCAGGTCCTTCCACGCCTTGTCGAACTGGTCCTCGGGATAGGGCATCGCCTCAAGGAGCCAGGCCGCCGTGGCGAAACGTTCCGCGTTCATGAGCGCGTGCTCCACCTGCCGGTTGAGCCGCTTCACCTCGGAGCACACGCTGTAGCAGCCGCGCGCATGGTGCTGCAGGTCGGTTTTGATGACGGGGATGTCTTCCGCCTTTGTGTCATTGAGAAAGGCCTCAAAGTACTTCTGCAGCGTCGCGAACTTTATGGTGGGCAGTTCAGGATCTTCCTGGTCGGCAAGCAGGGACTGGATGGCCTGTTTGGTCGGGCCGCCGCCATGGTTGCCGACACCGAAGAAGCTCAGGACGTTCTTCTGGCCCGGGTTGAGGTACGGATAGCGCGTGATGTTGCGGACGCGCTTGTGCAGTTCCTCGCCCACGGCGGAGTAGTTCTCGATGATGTTCACGGCAAGCACGCGCGACCCGTCGGGCGATTCCCACCAGAATGTGGTGCCGTCGGGATAGTCCATTTCCCCCATCGGCCAGGGACGCATGTAGGCGTAACAGTCGATGCCGAGCTTCTTCAGGATCTGGGGCAGCGCGCCGGCATGGCCGAAACTGTCGGGGTTGAAGCCCACCGTTGCGCGGCGGCCAAATTCTTTCTGAAAAAATCGCTGTGAATAGAGGCCGTGCCGCACAAAGGATTCGCCGCAGGGGATGTTGCAGTCGGGTTCGACCCACATGCCGCCCACGATTTCCCAGCGGCCCTCGCGCGCGCGGGCCCGGATCGCCTCGAACAGTTCGGGGTCGCATTCCTTGACCCACTGGTAGAAGCAGGCGCTGCTGGCCGTGAAATGCACCTCCGGCGTCTCGCTCATCCGGTCGAGGGCGCTGCGGAAAGTCGCGCGCACCTCTTCGTAGCCCTCGGTCCAACGCCACAGCCAGGTCGGGTCGATATGTCCGTGGCCGACCATGTGCAGGGTAAAGTCCTTGATGTCGCTCATATCCCTACTCCCGTAAACAACGGGGGCCGGACATGTCCGGCCCCACTGTGTCAGTCCAGTTCCTACAGCCCCATTTTATTCCGCAAACAGGTACGCCACCAACTTTTCCGCCTCGTTGAAATCGGGCACGAGGATGTCGGCGCCGGCCTTGAGCAGACGCTGGCGCTTGTGCATGTCCCAGCCGTTGCCCGTCTTCTCGTTTGAGCAGACGCCCAGTGCGATGCCGCCCGCGTCCTTCACATTGCGCAGCTCCACCGGGCCGTCGCCCACGGCGAGCACCTGCGGGCCGTGCAGGTCGTGCCGGGTCATGATATCGCGGATGACCTTTTCCTTGGAGTACTCCTCCTTCGACGGCAGCGCGCCCCAGATCTCCTCGAAGAACGGTGCGGCGCCCAGCTTGCCCGCCTCGTTGCGCACGTCGTCCTGGTCGGTGCCGCTGAACACGTACATGTGCACGCTGCGCTTCGACAGAATCTCAAGGAACTGGATGGACCCGGCCACGGTAAAGTCCGCCACGGTCTTCTCGCCCGCTTCGAGCCTGGCGATGCGCGCGCGCACGGGCACCATGAGCCGGTCGAGGTAGATCTGCTTGTATTCGGCCGGGGAGAGCACATTGTCCTTCGGGACCAGCCCGTGGGCGATGACCATTTCCTGCAGGCATTCCATCTGGTAGATGGTCTGGATGCCCGTGGTGTCGTCGATCATCTTGTTGACCTCGTCGATGATTGCCTGGGTCGGCTCGGTCTCGCCGCAGACCATCTCCACGCACACGGGCGCCATGATTTCCGGCCAGCCCTCGCGCAGGATGCTGATCGTCCCGTCGAAGTCGAAGAGCAGGTGTTTCAGGCGGCCCCGCTCGATGTTCTCGTTGACGATTTCAATCCGTGTTCCGGGCAGTAGACGCTGTTCCATGAATGATGCTTCCTTGATGCTTATTGCGCCCCTGCGGGGCGGGTTGTTTTCGGATAGTGTGGGACAGCCGCCCTCGGCTGTCATTCCATGGCATTTGTTGCAAGCCGACAGCCGAGGGCGGCTGTCCCACATTCTTCAGTCCACCATGAACTCGACCAGCGAAAACACGGGGATATCCATTGCGCCGAGGTTCTTGCGGCCGTTGAGCGGCGGCAGTTCCACCACGAATGCCGCCTCCACCACCTCCGCCTCAAGCCGACGCACCATGCGCGCAACCGCCGCCACCGTGCCGCCCGTGGCGAGCAGGTCGTCGACGATAACCACCTTCTGTCCGGGATGCAGCGAGTCCCGGTGGATTTCAAGCGTGTCCGAACCGTATTCGAGCTGGAAGGTCTCGCTGATTGTGTCCGCCGGCAGTTTGCCCTTCTTGCGGGCCATCACAAAGGGCAACCGCATCTCATAGGCCAGTGTGCCGCCAAAGATGAACCCGCGCGCGTCGATGCCGACGATCGCGTCCAGCCCCGCGCCCTCGTAGCGCTTTATCAGCCGCGCAATGACCTCGCGGAATGCGTCCGGACGCAGCACCAGCGTGGAGATGTCCTTGAACTGGATGCCCGGTTTCGGGAAGTCGGGCACGTTGCGAATCGTCTCGGCAAGTTCCTGCAGGTCCATCGGGCGTTTTTCTCCGCAAATAGTGAGATTCGGGGAAGCAGCAGCGGTCCGGACGGCGCCGCCGGGACGTATAGTAGCAGTTTTGCGGGCAGAAAAACACGTTTGGAGCAGGGCAATCGCATTCAACATGGTTCCTGCGCAAGCCCATGAAGTGCCGGCAAATCATCGCAGGGGCATGTATTCAGTCCCCTTTGAAGGGGGCAGCCCCGCCGGCGGCGGGGCGGGGGATGTGGACTGCCCGCGATAGACTATGAGAAGGGGCAACATCCCCCGTTCGCTTACGCGAACCTCCCCCTTCAAAGGGGGACCAAGAGGAACCCGTCGCCTGCCGGTGCGCGCAACCGGTTACAGTTCCGCTTCCTGCTTCCTCATGTAAACGTCACCGGTGGAGTCCGTTCCCTGATGGCAGTCTATGCGCG
>CAIJOU010000367.1 GCA_903822375.1 Candidatus Hydrogenedentota bacterium | reverse complement strand
GTTGACGAAGAACGCGGCAAGATGCCGCGTCCACTTTTCGGCGCAATCGCGGACTTTCCTGGGAACGCCAATCGCCTGATTGGCATCCCGTTGCTTTTCCCGCTGCACCTGAGGCCCCCATGCTATTTCCCCGGTGCCAGGGTCATGGGCGACAACGCAAAACGAATTGCACGCAATTCGTCAAAGGCTTTGCGTGCGGCTTCCGGCGTGGACAAATCGGCGCTGGAGAGTTTCTCCAGATAATCATACAGGCGGTCCCTGGCATATTCGGGAAGACCCGGCTGTTGGTGGGACAATTGGCGCGCCAGGAATGCCAGCGTTTCCTTTGGCTTTACGCACAGGCGCATGCGCCAGGCAATCTCCTCGGGCGTGACCGCGCGCACCTGCGGCGCAAACCGTTCGACACACCACTGCACCGGTTCCAACCCACGCCGCGCGGCGGGGTCTCGACTTGCCTTTTCCTGATCAACCTCTTCAGCAAGCAGGTCCTTGGAAGTGTCGGCTTTTTTGAAGAACGACCACGCATGCGCGCTCACCCAGTCCAGGGAGCCCTCGGGATCAACGGCAATGTCATGGGGCGCCTTGTTGAGGAGGTCGGCCACCAGTGCGGGTGGGCCGTTCTTTTCCACCCTGGACAGGTGGTTCCACAGGGCGTAGCGCGCCGAAATGACCGGTATGGGCGCGCCGTCGGCGTTGTTCACCCAGAGCACATGGCCCAAGCCGCCGTTGTAGGGGTAGTATTGCAGCGCGAATATGCCCGTGAGTCCCGGAATGCGCGCGGCATAGCGTTCATAGGCGTGGCGCGCCTCGTCACCGTCCCAGTCCATGGCCAGCACGCACAGCACGTGCACGTTCAGCGCGGCCATGCGCGCCGCATATTGGTCGATATGCCCGAGCAGCACGGCCTCGCTGTCCTTGCAGTCGCGCCCGTATTCGTCTGGATAGAGGTAACCGCCACCAAACATGACCACCTGATCGTTGCGGGTCTGCGTGCGCACCAATTGCGCCAGCGCCTGCGGCGCGATTTGGGACATCTGGTCCGCCGGAAAGGTCCAGCCCATGGGGAAAGCGCCGCGCGCGGGACTGGCCCAGTAGCTCGGGCTGTGCATGAAGTCGCCCATGGTCCACTGCACGTTGTCGCCGTCGGTAGTAATGAAGGACGTGAAATGGGCGTCAACCGGCCAGTCCAATTCCAACGGATCGACCGAAGATTTCGGATTGACCCGCAACGTGTCCCAAGGCACGTCGACACCGGCGCGTACCGTGCTGATGGCAGGCAGGTTCATGCACCAGTTCGACGCGGTGTGGAAATGGCCGAAGCGGCTGAACTGCGAGGTCATGACGTTCTCGTCGCCGCCGTTCCAGCCGATGACCGGCGCGTTCGGTTCGAGCCAGCGAAACACCTCTTCGGTGAGTTTGCCCGTGCCAAAGATGCATATTGAGCGCGTGGCAATGCAGTAGCCGCGCAGGTGCGGCACCTTCGGATCGACAATGTGCACCAGCTTGCGCGTGCATTCGTCGCGGTGGTTGTCAAAGAACCACTGCTCGTCCCTGTCGCGCGCATCGAACAGGCAGGTCAGGCCCAATTCCTTCAGTCTCGGCTCGGCCCGCTCGTCGATAATGACCGCGCCCAACCCGGCCGCAAGGCTCGTGGCAACGTTGGCGGAGTTGTTGTAGTTCTTTCCGTCCTTGGGCGGCGCGTCGAAAGGATTGCGCGCGCTGGTATCGGCGCTGTAGAGAATGTAGCCCTTCACGATCCCCGCATCGTGAAAACGGCGCACGAGGTCGATGGGGTTCAGCCCCTCCTTGCGGCCCGCACCGGTGCGTTCCACCGTTTCCTCCAGCCAGAGTGCATAGGAAGGATTGTTGGGCAGGTTCATCCACACCATGGCGTCGCCGCGGCCCTCCGCCACGGACAGGGCCGCCAGGCCGGAAAGGGATTCGATCAGAAATGCCGCCGCGCCCGAACCGCCGCCCCGGTCACCCTCGAACATCGGCGCAAACCCGTCCACATTGCCCGTGACGTAAAGAACCTTTGGATGCGGAAACTTGACCCACCAAGACGGCAGCGATTGCGGGTCCACCGGCTGCGCCGCCGCACCCACGGCCGCCAGAACCATCAGCAGAAGAATCGCTCTCATCCGCATGCCCGTCTCCCAGGAAATAGTAAGTATCCCCCGGCAAAGCCGGGGGCTTTAATGTTGTGAGCCGCTCAAAGCGGCTATGCGTGGTCGCTAACGCGGCCCCGCCGTTTGGGAGCCACCTTATGGTGGCCAACCTGTCACTACAGCAGATTCAACTGGTCC
>CAIJOU010000366.1 GCA_903822375.1 Candidatus Hydrogenedentota bacterium | reverse complement strand
GTTTGAATAAGTGTGCCATGACTATTTGTCCTTCTTGGGCCGCAGTTCCAGTCCAAAGTAATCAGCCAGCTTAGACGCGGCATGTAGGTTCAAGTCCATAGCGCCAGTCATGAATCGCATCAATGAAATGCGGTTTACGCCGGACGCTATAGAGAGCTGTCTCATGCTTAGGCCGGATGCCTGTACTGCGTTCCGTAGTATGTCGCCAAACTCGACCATGTCCATATTGTAACAGATCTCGGTCTGTATGTCAGCAGTACTTTCTGTCAGTGGGGCAAGGGTTTGTCTCGCATCGAATGAGAAGCGTGGCTGGCCCCACTCGTTGAGTGTGTTACCGCCGCTACCGTGCGCCCGCGCCCGCGCGGTTTGTAATGTCTACTAACTTGATCATGTATGCAGTGTTTTGTGCCCAGTCCCAGAGTAAAGCAGTCGAAATTCTGGTAGCACTCCACCCTACAATCTAGGGGGTATACTACGCACCCCAGAAGGTGCGGTATATCCCCCGTAGGGGGAGCCCAGAATCTGGGGTCAAAAAAGCCAGATTTAGCTGCGAACAATCTGGGGTCATCTGGGCATCTGGGTTGCACGCCACAAAAGTCAGGCCGGGTACTCATAGCGGCAATTCTCCGGTTTCGAAGTCGGCATTCTCGTTCACCGCTGAGGGAAGAACCAGCACCTTACGTTTCCCGTCGAGTCTCTGAGTTATGATTTTTTGCACAACGAGGCTCTTTACGCAATCGGTGATGGCTTTGCGGGCGACCTTTCTGTCCAGTGCATCATTTACAGCGTCCCAGAAGTCCAGCCCCCGGCGCTTCGCCTCTGGGTCGTCCCTTCTGTAATCGCCCTTGACCTCCTGAAGGGTCACGTCGTGGTTCGGCAACAGTTTGAGTACGGCATCGCTAACCCCTGCCACCTTGGCCTCTGCCGCCTGTTTCTTGTACGCCGCGTAGTCGAGGTTAACCAGCACACCTCCGAGTTCAGGGTGGATAACCCTTCGCAAATAGGTCAGCGGGGGGCTCGCACAGTAGTTGGATTTGCCCGGATCAAAAACTACCGTCTGCGCGGCATCATGGCCAAGGATGGGAGACTCGATGTCGTCGGGCGGTCGCAACGCCAGCTTTTGTCGGACGGCGTCCAGCCAACCTGCCGCGCCCCTCGGCGTTTCGCTGGTGGACCGTTCCGCCTTTGACGTGTGACAAAGCACCAGCAACCCGGTGCCGGGAGGCAGGGAAGACCGGAGCAACCCCACGACGGCATAGGCGGCCTCGTTGGAATTCTCCTCCACCACCCCACCAAGCAGTGCGGCAAGCGGGTCGAAGATAACGAGGCGCGGTTCGAAGTCTTTCAATTCGTCAGAAAGCCGTTGCAGGTCGTCCGACACAGCAAGAGGAGCTCCCCTCTTTTCCGCAGTGACCGCCGCAAATGTCGGCATGCAGAACAACCGCAAGTTCTGCGCCAACGTAGCCGCATCCTTATCGTCGAGGCCAAACGTGCGCCCAATCCGCTGAAGGCGTCGCCAGATTTCAGCCTTGTCGTCCTCAAGGGCCAACATTGCGACACGGGATGGCTCCGTGGTGCACGGATTGATCCCTTCCAGAAGGATACGGCCCAACGTGACGCTCATGGCCAGTTCAAGGGACAGCATGCTTTTGCCCGTACCGCCCGTTGCGACCAGCAAAGTTACATAATCCAGCGGGATCATGTTGTGGAACACAAACTCAATCGGCGGAACGAACTGGGTCAGCCAGTCATCCGGCAGGTGTTCGCCACGGAATGCCGTCACGTCGATTTCCGTATCCTCCATCTGCGCCCACTCGACCCACTCATCGTAGGTGCCGAAACATCCCGCCGGGTTGACGGCGACAAGGTACTGCGGCATGTCGCCGCGCAGGACACCCGGCAACCGGCTGTACCGCGACGGGTTCTTGTTCTGCTCATCAATGTCGAACCCGTTCTGGCGCATGAACGCATACACCACATTGACCCGCTGTACGTACTGCTCACGGTCTGCGGCATCGACCCGCACCAGTGCGTGAAGCGACTTGCCGCCCGAATGCACGATGGTCGCAATCGGCAGGCGTGACGCGAGAAGCATGGTGTACTGCTCCTCGATGGTCATGCAGTCGGACTCGATGAGGCAGTGCACGAAGTGGGCAACGTCCAAGTCGGTCTTGCCCCCCGGCATCATCGCGTTGACGCGGACCCAAGTGCCGCATCCATTGCTGGGTTCGTAGGCGATCTCCAAGTTCGGCTGGAACAACTCGTCCACTGTCCATGTGGACCCGGCAGTGACCGGGCGTTTGTTCTCATCATCCGCGCCCTTGGTGCAGATGCTGATTTGGTCGCCGTCCGCGAAGAGCGTGTTGATGAACACGGCGCGTCCCGCCTCCCAGTCCGCATCGGGCATGGGCACCGTGTTCGGTCGGGGCGGTGCGGTGATCCGCCCGGTGAACGAAATGACACGCTCCTTCTTCTGCGGCACGTAGTTGGACTCGCGTGTCGCCTTGCCATCCTTCGGCTCAACACCCTCTGAATGACAGTACCTTTCGGCACTGCTGATGCAGGACTGAATTTCTCGCGCAGGCAGTCCGTTGCGTTCGGCCTGCTCGATGAGCGGGAAGAGCGGCAGTCCTTGCCGGATGCCTGACACTGCCGCGCCGTGCAGTCCATTGTTGCGGTTTCCTTCCGGGGTCACACCGGACAGATAATCCCTGTAAAGACTCATGCTGACCTCCTAGTCATACGCGCATCCAGAGTTGCACTGGCTTGCGCAAGAGTGAATTTGGTCGCGTTCTCCGCGAGACTGGCCACAAGATTGTCCGGCGCGGCCAGCACAGCGGGAACGGATCAGACAGACGTTTGGCTTTGATTGGTGCCCCCTGCACCAAAGTGCTACGGTGCAGGGGGCCAACAACAAGGGTTTATAGAGTCGGGCTAAGCAAAAGCACCCGAAACTCTGTTATGATGGTCCTGTACAGCGTTCTCGGCCTCCGGTTCCGCGCCAACGGTCCGGGGGCCTTTCTCATTTGGGCTACTCATCGCCGTTCCCTCCACGGTCGCACTGGTCCTCGGACTCCTCTGTCGTCTGTACCGGCAACTCATCGTTCTTAGGGAGTGCCGCGACTATCTTCGCGAAACGTGCAAGTGCGTTGTCGCCGTAGTCGAAACCGCAAGCTTCCTGTGCGT
>CAIJOU010000365.1 GCA_903822375.1 Candidatus Hydrogenedentota bacterium | reverse complement strand
TCGTACTCATGCGTGCCATACTCATCAGTGGAAAACCTTTCGACCCCCTGTGGAAAACTCAACCACAATGTGCTCCAATCTTGGGACAAAAAACTTGATTTCGGAACACACTATCTTCGGTCACCTCCGGCTATTCACATTGGTTGCTTCGGGACTTGCGCCGCCCCCGGCAGTCGGCGTGCGGTGAAGGACCAAGGAACGACAGGCCGGGGCGCCTGTCCCACATTCATCATGTCAGCCCGACCAACGCCTTGAGCCCAGCCACTTCCTGTTCGGTGAGGTTGCGCCATTCGCCGGGGCGAAGGCCGTTCACCTCGATGCCCGCAAAGCTGATGCGGCGCAGCGTCTGTACGGGGTGTCCCACGGCGTCGCACATGCGCTTGACCTCGCGTTTCCGGCCCTCATGGATGATGAGCCGCACCAGCGAGTTGCCGGAGCGGGTTTCGAGCACGCTGACCTTGGCGGGCGCCGTCGGACCGTCCTCCAGTTCCACACCCTGCGCCAGCCGCGTCGCGGCGGCGGCCTCCATCCTGCCGCGCACCCAGGCCAGATACTCTTTCTCGATGCCGAACTTGGGATGGATCAGGCGGTGGGAGAGTTCGCCGTCGTTGGTGAGCAGCAGTACGCCTTCCACGTCGAAATCGAGCCGGCCCACGGGGAACACGCGGGCGCTGGTGCTGTGGACGCAGTCGAGCACGGTGCGCCGGCCGTGGGTGTCTTTGGCGGTGGTGACCACGTTGCGCGGCTTGTTGAGCACGAGGTAGACCTTGTCGTCCGTGCCCAGTTCGCGCCCGTCAACAGCGACGCGGTCGGCGTCCGGGTCGACGGACTGGCCCAGCGTGGCCGTGACACCGTTGACGCTGACGCGTCCGGCGGAAATGAGCGCCTCGGACGCGCGCCGCGATGCAACACCGCATTCAGCCAGGTATTTCTGCAGGCGTACCACGCGCTAGTCCAGTATTCGCAACTCGTCGATGGACGGCAGTTCTTTCAGGCTCTTGAGGCCGAAGGTGGTCAGGAATTCGTCTGTGGTGCGGTAGATTTTCGGGCGTCCCGGCAGGTCAGCCACGCCGGCAATGCGGATGAGCCGCTTGTCCTGCAACTGGTCGAACGCGTACGAAACGCTCACGCCGCGGATGGCCTCCACCTCGGCGCGGGTGACGGGCTGCTTGTAGGCGATGATGGCCAGCGTTTCCAGCAGCGACTTCGACATGCGGTTGCTCTTCTTGACCTGGAACAGCCGCCGCACGTAGGGGGCAAACTGGGGCTTGGTCATGAACTGGTAGCCGCCTGCGATCTCTCGCAGGGCGTAGGGCAGCGCCTCCTGCGCGTCCAGTTCTTCGCGCAGTTCGCCCAGCAGCATGGCCACGATGTCGGGGTCCATGTCACCGAGTGCCTGGGCGAGGCGGCTGGGGCTGAGCGGCTTGTCGCTCACGAAGAGCAGCGCGTACAGCGCCTGCCGCGATTCCTCGCGGCCGAGCGTCTCGACGGGCTCCAACGCATCGTCGTCGCCCGGCGGGCCCTCTATTTCGTCAATGGGGATCAGTTCTTCTTCAGACATGGTCAGGTTCACCTGCATGGATGTTGACAAGGATTCAATAGATATTCGGTTTTCTTTGCTTGTCTTCCGTCCTGTCTTGCCATTCCTAATTCTTAATACTTAATTTCTAATCCGGTTCCGTCACGGGGTCTTGTTCATTACCTTTAACAGCGGATTGATGGCGTCCATTAACTCGCGGAAGCGGTGGGGCTTGAGCGACTGCTGGCCGTCGGACATGGCGACCTCCGGGTTCGGATGCATCTCCACCATGATGCCGTCTGCGCCCGCGGCCACGGCCGCGCAGGCCATCGGCAGCACCAGTTCCCACCGTCCGGCGGCATGGCTCGGGTCGACGATGATCGGCAGGTGGCTCAGTTTTCGGATGACCGGCACCGCCTGAATGTCCAGCGTGTTGCGCGTCTCGGTTTCAAAGGTGCGGATGCCGCGCTCGCAGAGCACCACGTTCGGGTTGCCCTCGGACATGATGTATTCGGCGGACATGAGAAACTCGTTGATGGTCGACATCATGCCGCGCTTGAGGAGCACCGGCTTGTTCGCCTTTCCGGCGGCACGCAGCAGCCCGTAATTCTGCATGTTGCGGGCGCCAATCTGGATCATGTCGGCAAACTGGGCCACGACGGCGACCTGCTCGGGCGTGGTGGCCTCGGTGACCACGGGCAGTCCGACCGACTGTCCGGCGGTCCAGAGCAGTTTCAGTCCCTCCAGTTCCATGCCCTGGAAGCTGTAGGGGGAGGTGCGCGGCTTGAATGCCCCGCCGCGCAGCATGGTGGCCCCGGCGTCCTTTACGATTTGCGCCGAGACGTTGATCTGCTCCTTCGATTCCACCGAGCAGGGACCGGCCATGACGCAGAAATGGCCGCCGCCGATCCTGGCGGTCCCGCATTCGACGACCGTGTCCTCGTGCTTGACCTCGCGCCCGGCCAGTTTGAAAGGCTTGAGGATGGGGAACACCTGTTCGACATGGGGGAGCGCCTCAAGCGCGGTCAGCCGTTCCTTGCCGCGCTCATCGCCCACGGCCGCGACGACCGTGCGCTCGACGCCGACAATGACATGGGCCTTGTAGCCCAGTTCTTCAATTCTTTGGACGACGTGCTCGACGTCTTCCTTCTTCGATGATGCCATCACAATAATCATGGCTGGAAATTCCTATGTGTGGAGAAGAGCCCGCACCTGCGCGGGGAACGGAAAGTATACCGTTCGGCGGGCGGATAAGGCAATGCGGATGCGTGCGGGTGCGGGAGAAGGTTGTGGGTGTGGGCTGTATTCTGCACCTGTCGATTGCCCCATCAGCCGGCTTGAGCCGGCTCCTCTTTGCCCCCGGCTTTAGCCGGGGGGATAAGCCCATACCTCCCAGCCAAGAGCACGCTTTAGCGCGCTTTTCCCCCGCCTTGGGGGTTTCCATAGGTCGAACAGGAGGGGGCATAGGAATCGGAGTGCCCAAATCTAGTATGGTGTCCCCAAATTGGCGGCCCAAAATGGGCCCATGGTCCGAAACTGCACGGCGGTATTGGGAAACACTGAGACAATGAAACAACTACTGAGCTTGATTATGGTTCTATTGTTGGGCGCAGCTGCGGGCTTTGCCGCGCCGAAGACCAGTGTTGTCTGGCTGGATGATCTGGAGATTCAAGCCTACAGCGAGGGGATTCGTCCGGCGCAGGCAAAGGCAAACTACACGCATGACACGATGCGGATAAAGGGCACCGCGTATACGCGGGGTGTCGGTGTGCAAACCATCAGCGTGCTTACCTTCTACTTGGACGGCAACGCCACCCGGTTCACGGCCCTGGTCGGTGTGGATGACACGGCCAACAGGTCGGTGCCGGTGAACTTCTATGTGGTCGCCGACAAGAAGGTGCTTTTCGACAGCGGAAGAATGCGTGTTGGCGATGCGCCCAAGACCGTCGACGTGGACCTCACCGGCATCAAACAACTGGGGCTGCTCGTGACGGACAAGGTGGGTGGCATCAAGAACAACAGGGCCTATTCCAACTGGGCGAACGCCCAACTGGTTATGATCGAGGACAAACTGCCGGTTCAGCAGCCGAATGACGCCGAAAGATATATCCTCACTCCACCCGCCCCACCGGCCCCCCGGATTAACTCGGCAAAGGTCTTTGGGGCGACGCCCAGCCGTCCCTTCCTCTATACCATCGCGGCCACGGGCCAGAGACCCATGCGCTTTTCCGCAGAGAACCTGCCCGTAGGGCTGTCCGTGGATGGAAACTCCGGCATTCTCTCCGGCAGCGTGGCCGAGCGCGGCATCTATCCCGTAAAGATTAAGGCCACCAATGTTCTCGGTACCACCACACAACCCCTGACGATTAAGATCGGGGATGCCATCGCGCTGACCCCGCCCATGGGCTGGAACGGCTGGAACGCTTGGGCGAGGGACCTCGACCGCGAGAAGGTGCTTGCTTCGGCAAAGGCTCTGGTTGCAAGCGGACTCAGCAATTACGGGTGGACCTACGTCAACATTGACGATACCTGGCAGGGCCAGCGGGGCGGCCCACTCACGGCGCTGCAGCCGAATGAGAAGTTTCCCAAGTTCAAGGAAATGGTGGACCAGATTCACGCGATGGGCCTCAAGGCCGGGCTCTATTCCACGCCGTATATTTCCAGCTATGCCGGGTACCTGGGCGACTCATCCGATTATCCGCAGGGCGGGGAAACCTTTGAGAACATTCAGGGCCAGTCCTTTCACCGCATCGGGAAATACCGCTTTGAGGAAAACGACGCGCGGCAAATGGCCGAGTGGGGTTTCGATTTCCTGAAATACGACTGGCGGATCGATGTGGATTCCGCCGAGCGCATGTCGGACGCCCTGAGAAGATCCGGCCGGGACATCGTGTTCAGCCTTTCCAACAATGCGCCCATTGAAAAGGCGCGCCACTGGATGCGCGTCGCCAGCATGTACCGAACCGGCCCCGATATCCGGGATTCCTGGACGAGCCTCTACCTGACCGCCTTCTCCGTCGACCCGTGGGCACCCTACACCGGGCCCGGGCACTGGAGCGACCCCGACATGATGATCCTGGGCAACGTCTCGACGGGGCAGAAGATTCACCCCACCCGGTTGACTCCCGACGAGCAGTACAGTCATGTGAGTCTGTTCTGTCTGCTCGCCGCCCCCCTGCTGATAGGCTGTCCGCTGGAGCAGTTGGACGCGTTCACGCTGGGCCTGCTGACCAACGCGGAAGTGAATGAAGTGAACCAGGATCCTTTGGGCAGACCCGGCAGACTGGTCGATGAGAAGGACGGCGTGCAGATTTGGGTGAAACCCATGGAAGACGGGTCATCGGCGGTCGGACTGTTCAATATCGACGGTTTCGGAAATACACCCGAGTCGTATTTCCGCTGGGGTGATGAATCCGCAAAATCATTTGACTTCAATTTTTCGGATACTGGGCTGAAGGGCGCATGGACCGTGCGGGATTTGTGGCGGCAGAAAGACCTGGGCGAGTTCAACGGGTCCATCACCACCTCCATCCCCCATCACGGGGTGGTTATGCTGCCGATGTCCAAGAGGTCCTGACCTCTTTCAAAAAGGCGCGGAATAAATCGCGACACGGTACGTTTTGTAATAATCCGAAGTATGCAATCTGACCAAATACAGCATCGTAAATGAACAAGGAGTGCCAGGCTTTGAGGTCGTTCTTTCGCGCATTGATGTCTGTCGCAACAATCGTTGTTTGCCTGTCTCTTGTTGGCTGTTCGAATCCGAAGCCATGGCCGAAAAGCCCGCTGTATGAGACGCCCGTCAACGACCCGGGCTGGCAGGCGCCCGCAGGCAAAGAAGAAGCCATGGCCGCCATGGCGGGGCATTATGCCCACTACGATGTGGTTGCTTACGAGGCTCAGACGCCCAATGGGCCCTTGTCAACGTTTATCATTTCTTATGGCTTTACGGACTTGGTCATCGAAGACGGGCAGCTTGTCGAGTATGACCGTTTTTGTCATGCCGAACACAGGGCCAACCAGAATATGGTCACAACCTTCCCCGACAGCGCCACGCAGGCAATTCTGCCCCGAAGGGCGACAGTCGATGTTTATGAAGAGAATGGGGCATGGAAGATGCGGCGGCCTGCAACGCCGACGCTGATCGGCATTGATGGAAATCCCGATGTGCCGCTGTCCAAGGACCCAAAGGATCCCCTGAT
>CAIJOU010000364.1 GCA_903822375.1 Candidatus Hydrogenedentota bacterium | reverse complement strand
CCGATTCAGCCGCACCCACGGGCAGAACGCCGGGACCCGGGCTTTTCACCGGGCCAACTGATCATACCCAACGGGACGCCGGCATATGACCGAAGAAGAAATGAGGATGACCTTCACCGAGCATCTCGGTGAACTGCGCGACCGCCTCATCCGTTCCATGATTGCCGTGGTCGTCGCGGTGGTCGCCTGCTACATCTTCTCGGACCGCATACTGGACGTGATCAAGAGGCCCCTGGACCCGGTCATCTCCGGGACCATGGCTCCGGGAACCGCCGTCCCGCCCCCCGCATCCCAGTCCGTACCGCCCGTCACCGCCGGCCCCGTTGACGCGGCCGTGGTCACGCCGCATCCGGCACCCGCGGAAAACGCCACAAAAAGCCGTTCCTTTAGCTGGACCGTCATGAACCCCTTCGAGTCGATTCAGGTAAAGCTGAAAATCGCCTCCTACGGCGGGCTTGTATTTGCGTTTCCGTTCATTCTGTGGCAGTTGTGCGCCTTCATCTTTCCGGGGTTGAAGGTCGGCGAGCGGAAACTGGTCAAGGTGCTTCTTTTCGGCTGTGCCGGATTGGGTGTTCTGGGCGTGTCGGTCGCCTATTTCGGCGTGTTTCCGCTCGTCCTGCCCTATCTGCTGGAGTGGACGCCGCTGTGGGTGAACGTGCAGCTTCGGCTGGATGAGACGCTGACGATCATCGTCAAGTGCCTAGCCGCATTCGCCGTGGCGTTCCAGTTCCCGATGGTCGTGCTGGTGCTGGTCTATCTGGACCTGTTGAGCCCCAAGACGCTGCGGGAGTACCGCAAGATTGTGATTGTGTCGCTGTCGGTGGTGGCCGCCGTTCTTACGCCGCCCGACCCGCTTTCGATGACAATCATGCTCATTCCGCTCGTGCTGTTGTACGAGGCGAGCATTTGGATGTCCTATGTCGTGGTTCGGCGCAAGAAACAGGCCGCCGAACAGCAGCAGTAAGGGAAACGCCGGCATGTTTGAGAGTATTGGCTTCAGCGAAATGCTGCTCATCGCGGTCATAGCCCTCATTGTGCTTGGCCCCGAAAAGTTTCCCGAGTACGCGAAGATCTTTCTGCGCGCCACGCGCGACCTGCAGGGATACATTCAGGGGATTCGCGCGGACCTGGCCAAGGAAGTGAATCCGCTGAAGGGCGAATTCGACAAGCTCAAGGGGCAGGACCCCGAAAAACTGCTCGACGCGTTCATGAAGAGCGGCGACAAGGAAGAAAAGAAGGCCGAGCAGAAGAACGACGGTTCCAAGGAACTGGTGGCCGGAGGCGGGTCGGACACGCCGGAGAGCGACGCCGACAGCCATCCCTATACGGAGCCTCCGGCGGAAAGCGGCACCGAGGCCAAGGCCGACGCGCCCGTCACTCCCCCAACGGCCGAAAGCGAACCGGTCGTTGAACCGACGAAGACCGGCGACGGCACGGCCTATGTGGAAAATCAGGACTTTCACTACGATCCGCCCGCGCGGATGGATTAGCAGCACACCACTCGTGTCCGGATCACCAAGGGAGCCGTCATGCGGGATATGATGGAGCTTATGGGGCAGGTCAACACGATCGCCAACGCCTATAAACGCTCTCAGGTCCTCTTCACCGCACTCGACGGAAATGTCTTCGCCCTTCTGGAACAGCCCGCCACCGCCGAACTCGTCGCCGACAAGACCGGATGGAACCCCCGCGGCACGGCGATGCTGCTCGACGGCCTGGTCGCCCTGAACCTGGTCACCAAGGAAAACGGCGCCTACCGCAACGGCGAGGCCGCCTCCGCCTGCCTCGTGCCCGGCGCGCCCGCATGGCAGGGCGACATTCTGCGGCACACCCAGGCAAGCTGGCCGGCCTGGGCCGAGCTGTCAAAGTGCGTGGCTACGGGCGACTGCAGCAGCGTCCGGGAATACGAGTTGTCCGGCGTTGCGCTGCGCAATTTCATTCTCGGCATGGACAATGTGGCCTCGTTCAGCGCGCCCGAGGTGCTGCACGCCGTCGACTTGTCGCGCCACACCCGCATGCTCGACCTCGCCGGCGGACCGGCCACGTACTCGGCCGTCTTTCTCAAGGCGCACCCGCAACTGCGCGCGACGCTGTTTGACCGCGCGGCGGTCATTGCGCTCGCCCGGGAGAAGGTGGCCGCCGCGGGCCTGGAGGACCGCTTCTCCTATATCGCCGGCGACTGCCTGAGCGACCCGCTCGGCGGCCCCTATGACCTCGTCTTCATGTCGAACATCATCCACAGCTGGAGTCCGGAGCAGAACGAGGCAGTGGTGCGCAAGGCCCATGAGGCGCTCGCGCCGGGCGGTTCGGTCATTATTAAGGATTTCATCGTCGACAACGACCGCTCGGGCCCCCCGTTCAGCCTCATATTCTCACTGCACATGCTGGTGCACACCCCGGGCGGCGGCACCTACACTTTTAAGGAGGTGGAGGGATGGACGGATCGGGCGGGTTTCCTGCCCGGCCGCGCCGTGTCGGTCACACCGCAGACCCGCCTTTGGATTGCGGACAAGCCTTGAACAATTAGGAATTAAGAATTAGGAATTAGGAATTGAAGACCGTCAGCCGTCTCGTTGTGGAAATGACGGCTACTGAATATGAAGCAACATGATTTCCAGACTATGAGTGAAGCCGCCGAAAGGCGGCATGAACAACCAGGAGGGTTTTGCCATGCCGACTGAAAGCACACGCCGTGATTTTCTGCGCACCGCCACCGCGGCGGGCGTCACCGCCATGTCGATGAGCGCCGCCAGCTACGCCCGCGTTGCGGGCGCCAATGAACGGATAGGCGTCGGCATCATCGGCTGCGGCGAACGCGGGCGCGGCGCGCACATGCCCGGCATGCACCGCTACGACAAGGAGCAGAACGCGCAGATCATGGCGGTCTGCGACGTGTGGACGCCGGTCCGCGAAGAGGCCGCCAAGATGACCAAGGACTGGTACGGCGAGGAGGCGAAGAAGTACACCAGTTTCCGCGAGCTGATTGCGGACAAGAACGTGGACGCGGTCATGATCGCCGCGCCGGACCACCTGCACACCGCCTGTCTCACCGCCGCGGCCGAGGCCAAGAAGGACGCCTACTGTGAAAAGCCGCTGGCCAACAGCATGGAGACGCTGGTCTCCACGGTGGATGCGGTCAAGGCAAGCGGCATCGTGGTGCAGGTCGGCACGCAACTGCGCAGCATGCCGAGCATGACCGGCGCGCGCGAACTGTACAAGACCGGCGTGCTGGGCAAGGTCGGCCGCGTCGAGCAGCAGCGCAACGGCACCCGCCCCTTCTGGTACAGCCGGCTCAAGGACGCGAAGGCCCAGGACGTGGACTGGAAGGAATTCCTCGGCCCGGCGGCGGACGAGCCTTTCTCCTCCGACCGCTACTCGGGCTGGTACGGATACCGCACCTTCTGCAACGGACTCATTCCCCAGTTCGGCAGCCACTACATCGACCTCGTCCACTACATCACCGGGGCGAGCTTCCCGCTGAGCGCCGTGGCGCTGGGCGGCACCTTCACCTGGAAGGACGAGCACAACTTCGACGTCCAGGACGAAACGCAGTGCCTCTGGACCTATCCCGAGGGCTTCATGGTCACCTACTCGACCTACTTCGGCAACGGCAACGGCAGCACCTTCAAGATCTTCGGCGACCAGGCCACCATGGACCTGCTGGAATGGGAGCACCCCTTCATCACGGACCAGGGCGCGGGCAAACCCGACGGGCGGGTCAAGGAAAAGAAGATGATCGAGGAGGTGCCCATGCCCGACCACATGCTTGACTGGGTCCAGTGCATCCGCACGCGCAAGACGCCCAACGCGTCCATCGACGCGGG
>CAIJOU010000363.1 GCA_903822375.1 Candidatus Hydrogenedentota bacterium | reverse complement strand
CCCGGCCGTGCGCGCCGCCATCATCAGCGCCTATGCCTCCTGGCCCACGGCCATCCCCGCCGATGACCTGCTCGCCATCCTCAAGAATCCGCGCGACGACAAGGAGCGCGCCAGTGTGTTTGCAAGCTATGTCAGCCTGCTGCGCAAGGATGACTTGGAGCCGGCCGACAAACTGTGCGCCCGCTACGCCGAAGCGGCCCAATTGGCCAAAGACAAGTCGGAAAAGCGTTTCGTCCTTTCCGGCGTGGCCAACATCGCAGCGCCCGAGGCGCTCACGCTGGTCGACGAACTGGGCAAGGACGGAGACCTGGCCGCGGAAAGCCAGCAGGCGCAGTTGCGCATCGCCAAAGCCATTTGCGGCGCCGACCCCCAGGGTATCCGCGAACGGCTGGAGAAGCTGCTGCTCGCCAACCCGAACGAGAACACCATTAAAACCGTCCACGAAGTGTTCGGCATGATAGACCGGTTCGAGGACTACATCAGCGCCTGGGAATATGCCGGTCCCTATTTCGAGGAGGGCAAGAGCGCCGCGCAGATATTCGACGTGGAATTCCCGCCTGAAAAGGGCGATGCAAACGTCGGCTGGCGCGTGTTCCCCTTCGGCACCGATGATTCCCGCGGCTGGGTAATCCTGCTGGACAAGGTTCTCGGCGGCGAAGAGCGCGTCGTTTACCTGCGCACCCGAATCCTCGCGCAGGAGGACCGCGATGTTATACTCGAACTCGGCACCAATGACGGCTGCAAGCTGTGGTTTAACGGACAGAAGGTCCATGCCGTCAACGAGGGCCGTCCCCTGCAGCCCGGACAGGACAAGCTTCCGGTCAAGCTGAAAAAGGGATGGAACACGGTCATGCTGGCGGTCTATCAACAGGGCGGGGCATGGTCGGCCTGCGCGCGCATCACCCAGCCCGACGGCACGCCGGCGCAGGGGCTTCGCTTCAGCGTCCGCGAAAACTAGTCCAAACGAAAAAGCAGTTGCGGGCGGGACCCACGCCGGGTCCCGCCCGCCTTGTCATTGCTCCCAGAAACGGCTGGGTTCCAAAGTGCCATTCCATACCTCCCACAGCGCTCACGAGTCCCATGAACCGCATGGCTCCCCCCCGAAGGAACCCATGAGGTCCTTTGTCGCGCTGGAATTGCCCGAAGCGGTCCGCGTCCGGCTCCAGGAAGAGATTGGTCGCCTGCGCAGGGCCGGGGGGTGTGCCTCCTGGGTGCGTCCCGAACACATGCATCTGACCCTGCGCTTCCTGGGCGAGATTGGCGAGGAACAGAAGACCGCATTGTCCCGAATGCTGCGTGATGTCTGCGCGACCGCAGTCCCGATGCAACTGGCCGTGGAGGGGATTGGGGCCTTTCCCAATCCGCGCAGGCCCGCGGTGGTTTGGGCGGGTATCCGGGTGGTGATGGGCGACCTCGCCGGGCTCCAGCAGAGAATAGAGCAGGCGGCGCGGGACATTGGGCTCGGTCCCGACAACAAAGCCTTTCACCCCCACGTCACCCTGGCAAGGATTCGCGATCTTGCCGCTTCCGGCGGCCTCGCAAAGGCGGTGGCGGAGCGTGCCGACGGGGAGATGGTTTCCTTCGGGGATGAATTCCAGACCGCAGCCGTGGCACTATTTCGCAGTGAATTGAAATCCGGCGGGCCCGTGCATACCCGTCTTGAGGAGTTTCCCCTGTTATGCAAGCCCTGTTCGTAAGGACTCTTCTTGGGAGCGTCCTGACGCTCTATATGATGGTTATACTGCTGCGATGGACCGCGCCATGGCTTGAACTGGACCTGCGCTCACCGCGCTGGAGGTGGATTCCCCAGGCCGCCGATCCCCTGTTGCAGTGGCTTAGAAAGGTTCTTCCGCCCATGGGCGGAGCCTTTGACTGGGCTCCCGCCGCCGCCCTGCTCGCCCTGTGGGCGGTGCGTGTTGCCTGTGCGGGCTACTGAAGTCGGGTTTCTTGCGGTTCCGGTCGGGGAACGGAAAACGCGGCGGGCGTGTTCTCTCTCATGATATTCGTGACAGCGAGGTGAACCTATGCGCAATACCCTGACTTGTATGCTGATGATTTGGGCAGTACTTTTCTGCACGCCCTTCTTTGCCATCGCCCAGCCTGACACCGAAAAGGCCCGTGTCGACAGCCTTCTTGCCAACGAAGCAACGGCGGGTGAAAGGCTGCGCGCTTACGACAGGCTGCATCAGAAACTGGCCGACATCCATGCCCAGCATGCCAAAGCCCTCGAAAAGGAGGGCAAGAAGGAAGAGACCGGCAAGGCTGTTCAGCGCGCGAATGCCGAGCTTATGCTGGTCAGACAGGCCTATGAACTCGCCCTGCAGCGCTATCCGGGTCATGCTGAAATGCACAACTACTACGGCGAGCTCCTCTTTGACCGGTTTGACGAGCAGGAAAAGGGTGTCGCGGAGTGGAAAGAGGCCGTGAAACTGGACGGGAAACTGGGCCGCGCGTACAACAATCTTGGCATCTATCTGTGCCATGCCGGCGGGTATGCCGAGGGCCTGGGCGACTTGGACAAGGCGGTCTCGTTGGAGCCGGACAACCCCGACTACCAATACAACCTTGCCCAGATATACCTGGCGCACTGGCCGCAGGTGATGCAAATCCGCAAGTGGAGCGCCGATGAACTCTACAAGGCCGCCATGACGGCCTCGGAAAGCGCCGCCCGGTTCTCCCCGCAGGACTTCGACCTGGTGGTCGATTATGCCCGCAATTTCCTGATGGCCGAACCGTTGGGTGTCACTCCCGACTGGGAGGGCGCGGCCCGGGCCTGGCAGGCTGCCCGGCTCCTTGTGCGCAACGAGGAAGAACGGTTCAACACATGGCTCAATGAAGCGCGCGTCTGGTACAAGGCGGGCAAAGGCGGCAAGGCCGCAAAATGCTGCGAGGAGGCCCTCAAGCTCCGCCCACAGAGCGTGGCAGCAAAGGAACTTCTGAAGATGTCGCAGGAACCGATCAAACCGAAATCCGGAAAATGATCCCTGGAGCGGGCTCAAGGAAAGCGTGTGCATGCCCATTGATTTGAAAGACTGGCTGATAGGCAAGCGCGCCGGATACATTGCCATCGCGCTGCTCACGGTGGCCTGCGCCTATGCCTTCGGATTTCGCGGCCTGCGATTCTTCATGGTGCCCAGCGGTTCCATGGAGCCCACGCTGCTCCCAAGCGACATGATTGTCACCGTCAAGGAGCCGAATTACCACCGCGGCGACATCGTCGTGCTCCGTCACGACGGCGAGTACCTTGTCAAGCGGATTACGGGGCTGCCCGGAGATGCCGTGACCGTATTCGACGGGGCGCTGCTTATCAACGGCAAGTACGCCTCGGAACCCTACCTTCGCGAACCGATGCAGTACTCGATCGGGGAACCCATACAGGTGCCCGACGGGCGCTTTGCATTCATGGGCGACAACAGAAACTCCAGCGATGATAGCAGCGTGAACCACGGTGCGCCAGGAGGACCACGTCAGCACGACCTGGCCTCGACAAAGGATATCGTGGGGCGCGTGGTGTTTCTTTATTATCCATACAGTCGCTGGGGGTCGGTGCATTCTTACCCGCTGGTCAACGTGGCGGGAGAATAGTCTCCGCACCGGGGTTTCCGGTACAATACCCCCAACTTGGCCCCAGACTGCGGAGTCTCATGAACGGTCCATACTCAAACCAGCGTTTTAATCTAGGCGCACTCGCCCCCAATATTACCTGGGCGGTGCGCTGGATTATCCTTGTCAATATCGGCGTCTTTGCCGGACAGTTGGTGCTTGCGCCGCTGGAAGTGATGACCGGCGGCACGGCGCGCGTGCTGGAAACCTTCGGTTTCACGGCGGCCAGCCTGTTCCACGGCATGCTTTGGCAGCCGGTCAGCTATCAGTTCCTGCATCTCGGACTGATGCACCTTTTCATGAACATGCTCT
>CAIJOU010000362.1 GCA_903822375.1 Candidatus Hydrogenedentota bacterium | reverse complement strand
AGGCTTCGGCGGGACAAGCCCCCTCGCAGGGGGGACCAAGAACATCCGCGCACCCAAGGAATTGTCGGAGCGGAGAACCACGGGCGATACGCACGCGACACAGCGCCGGGGCACGGCCCCGGCGAAGAAAAGCGGCGGCATGGCCGCGCGCACTCCATAGAAGACTGCCGCCCGTTCGGGTTTTACCCCCTGATGAATGGAGGAGCGGCGCCGGTCCGGTTTTCATCCCTTGATGAAATGTACGGCGTAGAGGTCGGCGTCTTTCATGAGGAAGTGGAGGCGGATGGGTTTGCCGGCGAGTTCAGCCAGGGATTTGCCGTCTTTCCAGCGCGCCGGCCGGTCCAGGAAGTCGCCGAAGAGTTCGTCGCACTGGTCGGCGGTGAATCCGTCGATGGGTTTTCCGTCCGCGTCCTGGATCTCCACACGCATGCTTCCGGCGGCAGAGGTGGCGAAGTTGAGCAGCAGCGTGTCGCCCTCGAAGAGGAGCGGCTTGGTGAGCATTTCTCCGCCGGTATAAGTAGCCTTGACCGAGGCGAAGCCGTCGGGCCGCATGGGATAGCGCACGAGGTGACCGGTGGGCTGGCCATAGTTGCGCTGCACGAACACCGACATCTCGTTCTTTCCCGTGGGCACGATGCCACAGGCCGGATAATTGGTACGGGAGGTCCAGTTTTCCGGGCCAAGTCCGGGGCGGATGAAGCCTTCCAAGAAGCTTCGGTCATAGTGGTTGCCGCCACGGCTGGTCATGAACACATTGTCCGAGCAGTCGCCGCCGTAAGTGCCCTGAATACCCAACCGGGCGGCCGCCTCGTCGGACACCACCTTGCGGCCGGGCATGAAGCGTGCGGCGATGGAGATGTATAGATGGGGTGCGCGGTAGTAGGGCTGGGTCTGGTTGGTGTAGAGGTGTTCCCACGGTGCCGAGCCCTTGTCCATGACCACGGGGTCGGACCAATTCAGGAAGTCGGACGAGGTCGTGCGGCTGATCCAGCGAAACCCGCCGAAGGTGTTTTCCGTCCATGTCCGGAAATAGCAGACGTAGCAGTGCTCCAGTTCGGACCAGAAGGCCACATTCTGGGAATCAAAGGCGCCCTTGGTAATGATGCCCTCCTTCAAGGTGTCCCAGTGGACGCCGTCGGGGGAAACGAAGGCCGCCAGACCCTTTTCCGAGGTTCCGGCGAGTGCCTTGTAGCGCTCCGCCGGGGGCACGCCGGGCCGCGCATCGAGGAAGGGCGCGAAGTTGTGGGAGAAGGGCGCGTGGTCCGCCAGAATGACGTTGTTTTCGCGCGTGCCGCGCGCCTCATAAATGCCCAGGCTCGGCTTGATCCAGTAGCGTCCGTCCAGACTCTCGGCGTAACAGGTGACCTCGTTGTTTGAACCGTCTTTGCCGTCGTCGGGCAGTCCACGGTAGTACATCCGGTAACGGTTCTCGTCCTGGAAGACGGTGACATAACCGCAGTATCTTCCCTCCCACGGTGCGTCAAAGCGGAGTACCGTCTCACCCGCCTGGACGGGACAGAGCGCGTGGACCGTGTTGGACAGCGTGTCGATGAGCATGCGGTCCACGAGCGGTTCCAACCGGCTGCCGATGTTTACGGGGTCTGTGGAAGCTTGCGCCAAAGCGAAAGATGTCAGGCCCAGCAGCAGCGCCACCGCAAGGGAAACGATCGTT
>CAIJOU010000361.1 GCA_903822375.1 Candidatus Hydrogenedentota bacterium | reverse complement strand
GGCAACACCAACAGCCGCTACCGCTTCTCCGTCGGCGCCAAGGAATTCTTCAACCGCTGGTGCAAGGCCGGTCCGGCCCATCACATGGCCATCGGTGTGGGTCATGTGGCCGGAAAGGTGGAAAAGTTGGCCGCGCTGCTGGGAATTGAGTGCGTCCGCGTCTGCTGAAGTCGGCGTTCCTGCACAGCCGAACTCCGTCGGGTCAGCATGATTACCCCTTCCCCATGTTGAACTTTGCCGGAGCGCGTCCTACAATGGCCATTACCGCATGTGCCCAGGAACAGGCACCCCCGCGAAAAGCCATGGAAAGGAAGTCTCCTGATGCCACGAAAGTCCAAAGCTGATATCCCGAAGGAACTTGGTATCGCCACCCGATCCATTCATGCGGGCGAAGACCGCCTGCGCTACGCCGACTCCATCACCACACCGATCGTGCAGACCTCGACCTTTGCCTTCAAGGACTCCAAGGAGATTGAGGCGTACACAAAGCACGGCAAGGCCCGCTTCGAATACGGCCGTTACGGCAACCCGACCGAGCAGGTGGCTGCGCGGCGGTTGGCCGCGCTGGTTGGCGCCGAGGACTGCGTCGTGTTCAGCTCCGGAATGAGCGCCATCACCACCACCATCCTGGCGCTGGTGAAAAGCGGCGACCACATCATCATCACCGACGACGCCTACAAGAAGACGCTGGAGTTTTGCAGTTCCTACATACACCGCTTCGGCATCGACTGCACCATCGTCCCCTTCGGCCACTACGAGGAGTTGGAAGCCGCCATCCGGCCCAACACCCGCTTTATCTTCTCCGAATCGCCCACCAACCCCTACCTGAACATATTCGATCTGAACCGCCTCCGTGAGATCGCCAAGCGTCACAATGTGCTGACACTGATCGACGCCACCTTCAGCACGCCCCTGAACCAGCGGCCGCTGGAGTGGGGCGTGGACCTCGAACTGCACAGTTGCACCAAGTACCTCGCCGGACACAACGACATCCTGGCCGGGGCCGTGATGGGGCGCAAAGAACTCATCGAGGAAATCCGCGGGCTGCACAAGGCCGTCGGCGGCGTCATCGACCCGCACTGCTGCTACCTGCTGCTGCGCGGCCTGAAGACCTTCCCCCTGCGCATGAAGGTCCACAACGAGACGGCCATGAAGGCCGCCCGCTTCCTGGAGGCGCACCCCTGCGTTGCCCGCGTCTATTATCCCGGCCTGGAGAGCCACCCGCAATACGACATTGCCAAGGCGCAGATGACCGGCTTCGGCGGCGTGGTCAGTTTCGACATCAAGGGCAACCTCGCTGCGGCAAAGCGATTCCTCGACCATCTCAAGCTGTGCTACATAGCGCCCAGCCTGGGCGGCGTGGAGACGCTGATCACCCATCCGGCCATTGTCAGCTACTACAGAGAAACCCGCAAAGAGCGCTACGCGCTCGGCATCACCGACACGCTGCTCCGGCTCGCTGTGGGCATTGAGGACGCCGACGACATCATCGCCGACCTCGATCAGGCCCTGCGCAAAAGCCACCCGGCCAAGAAGGCGTCCCGGGGCAAGTAAAGGATAAGTGGCGCAAACTGTCATTGCGAGCAAAGCGAAGCAATCTCTGGCTCGCCGTGATTCAGACCTTGGATCATCGTTTCAATAGATTGCTTCGCTTCGCTCGCAATGACGTGGTCTCCGATGTCTTGAATATATGGGAAAAGGACAGGTTCATTCGCCTGACTTATCCTGTTCATCCTGTTTAACCATGTTCATAATGTCCTATTCTTTGTCCTTTCTTCGTGCGCTTCGTACCTTCGTGGTTCAAATAAAAATGCTTTCGAATGCATCCGCATAGGAGGGTCATTCCATGATATCCCGCATTGACCACATCGCCATCGCCGTCAGGGACCATGAGAAGGCCCTGCACTTTTTCCGCGACGTGCTGGGTGCCATCCCGGGCGACCAAATCGAAGTCCCCCAACAGAACTTCACTTGGCAGACCGTTGCGCTCGGCGACCTGACCCGACTGGAGTTGCTCACGTCCATGGGCGGTGAAGGCGGCCTGCTGGGCAGTTTCCTGGCCAAGCGCGAGGGCGGGTTTCACCATATCACCCTGCAGACGCAAGACCTTGAGGCGGCCATCCAACGGCTGGAAGAGCACGCCATTCCCTATTTCGGCAGACATGAATACCCTGACGGCACGTGGAAAGAGGTCTTCGTTCACCCCCGCGACGCCTTTGGCGTGCTGGTGCAAATCGCCGAGTTCCGCCAGGAGGACTGGATGATTGCCGCTTCCCGCATGCCTGAAGGCAAGCGCTGGGACGTCAAGAGTACAAATGGGGGGATCACACTGACCCTGGCCCATCCGGGCGGCGGCAAGGTCACGATGGACCTTACCCCCGAGGAAGTAAAAGAGCTGTCAATGACACTGTTGAAGGCGTTGGAATGAGGAGAAGCACCGTCAACCTGTGGGCTGTCCTCACAGTTCTGTTCTTTGGCACAATGGGTGTCTCTGAGGCGGACAATGCTCCCGCCGCGCCTCCCCCCCACTTCCGCGGCGTCTACTTCAATCCACTGGTCAAACCGGACACGCCCGACTTTCCGTGGCTCCTGTTCTACCCGCAATTCCGCGACCAAATCCGCACTTCCCTGCATGAGCTGGTTACAGCCACAAATGTAAATCTGGTCGACATATTTGTCTGCATTGCCTACTCCCTGAAGACTCCCGCGCAGGTGCCCCGAACGAACCAACCGATGGACGAATGGGTCAACCCCGCCTATCTGGAAAACGTGGCCGCTTTCGTGGACGACTGCCATGATGCGGGACTTTCGGCCGAACTCGACCTTGTCTCCAACATGTGGGTCCCCTACTCGGTCGATCCCAAAAACCAAATCGGCGATTCGGGCTACTGGCCCAAGCCCGACGAAACGCCTTGGGACGAATCGGCCATGTGGTACCGTCATATGATCATCGCCGTTGAGGCCCGCACGAAGCACCCGGAAAGCATCGCCCTTTGGTGCATGATGGGCAACTATACCCTGGGCTCGGCCGAACCCTGCCTCTGGAACCGCGAGGACAACCCCGCCATCCTGTCAAGCACGGAGAAGTTCGTGAAAGAAGTCTGGCCGGTGTTTCGCGCCGCGGGAAAACGGCCCAAGGCCCCGCCCATTATGCTGCCCATTCTCGCCGACAACGCATACTGGTCGAAGAAGACGCCGATGGACAGACTCAGCGCATTCACCAATCTCAAGAAATGGATTGTGGATGATCTTGCGCTGCCGCCGGACTACTGGGTCATGACCAGCTATCCCTTCTGCGATCCCGCACCGGACGGAGTCAACTATCTCCGCAAGATTGTCGAGATTCTGGGCCCGGAGAATGCCGCGCGCATCATCTCCACGGACCTGAAAGGCCCGGGCCACGACGATGTGCGCGGTTCCATCATCTCGGTCGGAGGCCACACCGGTCCCGACCTGCTGCAATGGCACTTCGGCAAGTGCAAAGAGTACGGTTTCGCGGGTTGGTGGACCTGGGCCTATCAGGACACGCCCGATGCGCACAGCGGCATTCGCGACATCCATGGAGCCTGGAAACAGGAACTGGTGGAATCCATAAAGCAACAGGGAGCCCCAAAAGCCCCCGACGGAAAGGAATGAAACATGCCCCGTTCGTCAAGTACCGCGCGGCTGGTCTCGGCCGCCTGCATTCTGGTCTTCTGTTATGCGGCGTCCGCGGCAAAGCCTTTTCCCGGTCCGGTCTCCGACTATCATGGCTTCGAACGCCACGACTTCGAGGTGGATGGATGCAAGGCCCTCGTCGTCTCCCCCAAAACGGTCGCGCCGGGCAATCCCTGGATCTGGCGTGCCGAGTTTTTCGACCATCATCCCGAAGTGGATTTGGCGCTGGTCGCAAAGGGGTTCCACCTGGTCTTCATCGACGTGGGCAACACCTTTGGCTGCCCCAAGGCCATGGCCCATTGGGACATCTTCTACAACCAGCTGGTCAATGAATATGGACTTTCAAAGAAACCGGTCCTGGAGGGGCTGAGCCGCGGCGGGCTGTACGTCTACAACTGGGCGGCGGCCAACCCGGGCAAGGTGTCCTGCGTTTTCGGCGACAACCCGGTCTGCGACTTCAAAAGCTGGCCCGGAGGCAAGGGAAAAGGCCCCGGCAGTCCGGAGGACTGGAAAAAGCTCATCCAGGACTACGGATTTGCCTCGGAAGCCGAGGCAATGGCCTACCCGAAGAATCCCTTGGACACTCTCAAGCCCCTGGCCGATGCGAAAGTCCCCCTAATCCACATCTGCGGCGACGCCGATGAAGTGGTGCCTTTTGATGAAAACACCGTGATTTTGAAGGATCGTTACGAGAAGCTGGGCGGGCACATGACGCTAATCATAAAGAAGGGATTCAAGCACCACCCGCACGGAATGGACGACCCCACACCAGTGGTCGATTTCATCCTTGGGAATGCGGGCTAGCCTGCCGATGTCCCCAAAGAACCATCTCCGCTCGTTGTCTTGCTAAGAGGCGCGTGATCTGACAGAATACTGCTGTTGCAGCCATTTTCAGGCTGCCAATCAACCGGGATAAGAGACCATGAAACCAACTGTTCGTCTTCTGCTCGTGCTGCTTTTCACCTCCACCGTCCTTTTCGGATGCTTCAAACAGCAGCCCCCCGCGCCACCCCCCGTCAAAGAGACTACGCCGGCGCCGGCACCCAAAAAGACCGTTCCAGTCCAGGAAGCCCTTGCAGCCAAGGCAAAGGCCGCCGCGCCGCCCCCGGCCAAGGTGACACTGTACCGCGACACCTGGGGCGTCCCCCACATCTATGGCGACACCCTCCCCAACGCCGCCTATGCCATGGGATACGCGCAGGCCGAAGACCGGTTGGACGACCTTTACCTGAACATTCGCACCGCCGTGGGCTCGCTCTCGGAGATCGCCGGCAAGGACGCGCTCGGCCAGGACCTGCGGATGCATCTGGTTGCCAACGCGGACCGCTGCAAGGAATACTGGGAGAAGCAGGCACCGCCCGATGTGCGCGCAATGGGTGACAGCTTCATGCGCGGTGTGCAGGCATGGCTTAAGGAGCACCCGGACAAGAAATCCCCCTACGCGTTGGAATTGCAGGGTTGGCAGTGCCTCGCCGTCGGCCGCGCCATGATCTTTAACTGGCCCCTCGACGTGATTCAGGACAAGGTGGACCACAAGAAGGACGCCCCGCCCTTCAGTTCGAATTCCTTCGCGGTGGCCCCTTCTCGGTCTGCGGACGGCTCGGCCATCCTCATGACCGACCCGCACCTGACCTGGCAGGGTATGGCCGTGTTCTACGAAGGGCGCATGCACACGCCGGACGTGGAGATGTGCGGCTACTGGCTCGTCGGTTCGCCCCTGCCGGTGCTGGGCCATTCGCGCAATGTCGCATGGGCCTGCACCACCGGCGGCCCGGACACCTCCGATGCCTATATGGTGAAACTCAATCCGGCCAACCCGCTGCAGTACCAGTACAACGGTGAATGGAAAGACTTCGGTACCCGCACCTACACCATCAACGTGCGGGGCGGGGACCCGGTCACGAAAACAGCATTGGATTCAATCTACGGCCCTGTATGGGAAGACCCGGACCCGGCAAAAGGCATCGCCTATTGCGGAGCAAGCCGCTACATCGAGTCCATGGGTCTCTTGGAAGAGTCCCTCAAGATGGTCCGGGCCAAGTCCTGCGATGAGTTCCAGCAGGCGCTCAGCATGTTTGACCTCATGGAGCAGAACATCTCCTTCGCCGACACGGACGGACACATCGCCTACCTGCGCAACGGTTCCGTGCCCATCCGGCCCGAAGGCACCAAGTGGACCGCGCCCATCCCCGGCGGCACCGACGCCACGCGCTGGCTCGGCTTCCACGACATCAAGGATCTGGTCCAGATTAAGGATCCGGCACAGGGCTACTTCCAGAACTGCAATTGCAGCCCCGCAAACATGATGCGCGATTCCATCATGACACCCGACAAGTACAAGGACTACATCTACAACGTTTCCTGGGACAAGCAGTCGCCGCGCGGCGCGCGGTTGCTGGAACTGCTCGACGCGGACAGCTCGGTCACCAGGGAAGAGGCGATGGCCTACACGCTCAACGTGTATGACCTGCTCTCAAAGCCCTGGCAGCAGGCCCTCAAGGCGGCTGTGGACACAGTGGGCGGCGCGGCTCCCGCAAAGAAGGCCGTGGAAAAGAAAACGCCCGCGGCAAAGGGAAAGAAGCCTGCCGCCAAGGGCAAGAAGGAAAAGACCGCCGCAGCGGATGCCGGGGAAACGGCGAGGGCGGCCGCGTTCGTAACGCCGGTCACCACGGGCGAGACCAAAACCGCGAAGCCGACCAAGGCAAAAGCCTCGGCAAAGGAAAAGGCGCCCGCAAAGGCCAAGGGTGGCAAGAAGAAAAACTATCTGGC
>CAIJOU010000360.1 GCA_903822375.1 Candidatus Hydrogenedentota bacterium | reverse complement strand
CCAAGAAGATCATCACCATCTTGATGAGTTCAAGGAACTCGCGCTTTGCCTCCTGCTTGGCCTCGTTGGGGGCTTCCGGCTCCGGCCGGGGAAGGGGCAACCTGTCTTCAGTCATTTCCAAACGAGAGTACTCCGTGGGCAGGCATCATGCCTAATCCCTACCAAATTACTATACCACGTATTTGTCGTTTCAGACAGCCTCAAGTCCAAGCCGGCGAACGAGTTCCGAATCGCTTCGGAAACGGGGCATGACGATTTCCAAGTCCTTGGCCACGATCTGACGCGTCACAAACAGCGCCGATGCGGGGTGGCGGTAGGCCATATCCTTCAGGTACTGCCACCATTCGAGCTCCAGTGAAGTGCGGCCGGAAAGCGCCGCCGAAATGCCGCGCGGGTCACGTGTGTCCCGTGCGGCTTCCACCTCGTCGGCCAGTGTCTGTTGACCCTGTTCGGCGCGCTGTTCCCGTTCGAGCCGTTCCCCGTATTCCTTGGCAAGGCCGCAGGCCTTGCGGTAACGCGCGGCAAACTCGTCCCATAGGGGGTCGGTCTGGTGAACCCAGTGCTGCAGGAACTCGATACGGAGCGCAACGGGCCGCGTTTCGAGCCGTCCGGCGATTTCCGCGTTGCGCAACAGGTAGTGCAGTCCCGTGCGGACATGCTCCTCGGAAGGTTGCAGCGCCACCGCATCCTCCGGGTTCTTGGGATATTCCCCGTGCAGAATCAGCGCGCGCTCCTGGTAATTGGGCACTGCAGGCAGCGGTTCGGGGAATGCGGCGTAGTCATAGTCCAACCCCGTGGCCATCACGTACCCGCGCACACCCCGCTCAATGTCACCCGCATCGAGCGCGGCATCGGCCTGGGCCAGGAACTCCTCCTGAATACGGCGGCGCACCCGCAGTATTTCGTAGGCTTGGGCGGCGGCGGTGAGCTTGTTCAGGCGCACCGCATTGTCGGCGAGCCGCATGAGCGGCTCCCAGGGCAGTTGCGGCGGGCCCTGCCGGTTGAGTTGGGCCCGGACATGCGCCAGAATCTCCGGGTTGCGCATCAGGTCAAACGCGCTTCGGTACAGCGGGTCATTCTCGTCCGGAGGCAGCAGATACTCGTATTTGGGCGAGTTGATGTCCTCGGTTGAGTCTTGCCGCAATGGGGAATAGGAGATGAACAGGAAGCGGAAATTGACGATGTCGCCCGTGGCCACGGTGTGGGCGAACGACTTGGCGATGACAGCGTCCGTCAGCTGGGCTTTGGGTTGGGGTGCGCGCGCCATTATTGGCCCTCCCCGGCAATAATCGCGGCAACGAACCGGGAGCGTTCATCCCAGTCGACCACAGGCTGGGTGATGTCATAGAAAGGCAGGCGCTCGTGGATCTCGTGGAAAAGCTGCTGGCGGTAACGGCGTAGCACACTGCTGGCGTGGCGCTCGTGGGCCGCATCCCAGTTGCTGTTCTCAACGCATTCGGGGTCACGTCCCGCCTCAAGCATCAACTCTTCCATGTAAACCGACAAAAAGTCACGCAAAGCCTGGTCGAACTGTCGCCGGAACTGGTCCGAGGCCTCCGTTTTGTCCGCCTGGGCGCGCCAATCCTCTTCAATCTGCATGACTTGGGCGCGGTCGGCGAGATACTTCTCGCAACGGTCCTTGTCGCGCAGGATGTAGAAGGCCGCATTCAACTGGGCGATCGCCAGCAGAAAGCGGTTACGCCGTTCCTCGGTAACCTGGACTTGGCTGATTTCGATCAGCAGGTCCTTTATCTTCTTGCGATACACGCGGCGCACATCGGCAGGCTTGAAATCAGGTTCCAAGCCCAACACGGCCACGTAATCAACATATCCGGAATCAGATGCCATGAAACACTCCTCTTGAGTGGGGATTGTACCCGCTGACCGCCATGCGCCGCAAACAGTGACGGTACTCCTTCTCATATAAACGGTGGACATGGTGGACTTTGTGGACGCAATGGACGGGCGAAACAGTACATCTTACGGACTTCGTCCACCTTGTCCAGAAGGTCCACCCGGTCCACGAAATACGGTACGCCGGAAAGACAATCCATCATTCATGGGTTGAAACCCGGCAGGGCCGCGCCCCACAATAGCGGCCAGCGGAAGCGGGGTCGCGGGCCGGCATGGGTCCTCGCAAGGCATCCGGAATAGCATAAAGAAAGGAAGTATGCGCGTGGGATCTTCCCTTATCTTTCGGAAAATAGTCCCCATCGGCCTGTTACTGGCTGCCGGGGCATATATGCTCCTGTTTGCCGCCGTATGGAAGTTCCAGGAGAAAATTATGTTTCACGGGCGGACGGCGGAAACGACACAGACGCCTGAAAGCCTGCACTGGCCCTACGAGGAGGTGTGGTTTGACGTTTCGGGAGGCAGGACCCACGGGTGGTGGCTACCCTTGGAAAACGCGCGGGGGGCGGTGCTCTTTTCCCACGGCAGCGGCAAGAACATATCCCATTATCTCGACGACGCCCAATACTTCCGAGACAACGGATTCTCGGTACTTCTTTACGATTACGGCGGTTATGGGGAGAGCACGGGCAATCCCTCGGAGGACCGCTGCTACACGGACATCCGCGCGATGTGGAAGTACATGACCCAAACACTCAAGATTCCCGAAAACCACATTGTGCTGGCAGGCTGCTCAATGGGCGGCGGCGTGACGGCCGATTTGGCCGCCCAGGTGAAACCCGGTGCGGTCATTCTGGAAAGCACTTTTCTGTCCGTGCCCGAGGCGGCGGCTGACACCATGTGGTGGATGCCCATCCTCGCGATGACGCGGACCCAGTTTCGCAACATAGACAAGGCGCCCCGCATCCAAGCCCCGGTGCTCATTGTGCACAGCAGGGATGATACGGTGGTTCCCTTTGAACACGGGCGGCGTCTGTATGAGGCCGTCAGGACACCGAAGCAGTTTGTCGAGATCCACGGCAGCCACGGCGGCGGGAAGTTCTCGTCGAAGGAGATCTATGGTCCGGCGCTGAAGAAGTTCCTGGATGAACATTTCAAACCGGGAGGCTGAAGCGAAAGACTTGGCGGGGAGAGCAAGATGCTAAAAGTTATTGGGAAGATTCCGGAAACGGTCGCAAGAGTTCTTGTTGCGGTGTTTATGTGGGATGCGTTCTTGACCGAACACTTGATGCGAGCTTCTGGAGCCAATAAACAGGCGGATGAATTTCACGAGTTCAACAAATACGCGTGGGCGCTGTTAGTTCCAGTATTGATTGCGATTGGTGCGTGTGCAGGCGCACTTATCCTTCTGTTGCCAAAGCGGTGAAACGCAACGACTGGCTTCTCTCGTTCCCAAGTGCGACTTGGGAACGAGAGAAACGAACGAAGTCCAATATACATTACGATTACCCTGACTCATCAGCCGAGGAGAACGTCATGAAGAAGTTCCGTCCATTCCTGCCTGCGGTTCTGGTGCTTGCCATTGCGCTTGCCGCGGGGTTCGCCGCGGCCGCGCCGACAGTTCCCGTCGTCAAGGCATCCACGTTCCCTGTCGGACCCGTTCAGGACGTGATGGACGGCATTGTCAAACGGCTGTACGCGCAGAAGAGCATCGAAGAACTCCGCGCACTGGACGATGCGCAGGTCATGGCGTTCATCACGCCCGAAGAGCATGCCACGCTGGCAACCAAGCACTGGAGCTTCGATGCCAATGTGCCGGTGGTCGTGTCCATCCTGCGCGATCGCGCGCAGAAGGTGGTGCCGTTCTGGTTGGCCGAACAGGGCTTCCAGAAGACGGAGTTGGAGGTGCGCAACGCGAAGTACGTCTACGAGGTGTGGCAGAAGACCTATGCGGCCGGGCACGTCGGGCTCGGCATCAACGGTTTTGACGGGCATCGTCCGCACTATATCCCGGTTGTGGGACCCGTCAAGGCGAACGATAAACTGACGTTCTCGAATTTCTTCCCGGCCGACCAGAAGCTGCTGGAACTGCGGACCGGCGGTTCCCTCTATATCGACTGGCCCGACCTGCTTTGGACAAGGGTGCCAAAGGAATTGGAGGGACAGGTCCTGCTGCCCACCATCCGCGGCCGCGCGCGGGAGAGCCACCTGATTGATGACGCGTTCCGCGTGACGAAGTATCCGGCCGCGTCCGCGCCCGACCAGGTCGCGCTGACCTGGGCCGGCGACCCAAAGACCACGCAGGCCGTTCAGTGGCGCACTGATTTGTCCGTGGACACCGGCGTGCTGCGCTGGCGGAAACAGGGCGGAAAGGAATGGACCGGCACACCGGCACGCCGCTGCATGATTGAGGATCGCATGGTGGCCAATCTGCCCAAGGTCAATCATTTTACCGCCGAACTGACCGGTCTGACGCCCGGCACGGTGTATGAATACAGCGTCGGCGATGACAAGGACGACACGCGCAGCCCCGTCGCCACGTTCACCACCGCGCCCGCCGAAGCAAAACCGTTCACCTTCCTTTGGATGAGCGACACGCACAACCGCCCCGAAATCGGCCCGCTTTTGGAAACGGCGGCGAAGCGCTGGCCCGACGCGGCCTTTCTCACCGTGTCTGGCGACAACGTGGGCATGGGGCAGTACGCCAACGACTGGGACATACTTCTGGGGCAGTGGTCCGGTTTCGTCAAGAACAAGCCCTTTATGCCCGGCATGGGCAACCACGACGCGATTGACGGGTTGGGTCCCGACCTGATGCTGGGCCTCTTCGACCTGCCCAAGAACGGTCCGGAAGGCACAATACCGGGCTGCGCGTACGCGCTGCGTTACAGCAACGCGCTGCTCATCATGCTGGATGTGACGGAGGACGTGCAGAAGCAGGCGAAATGGCTGGAGGAAACGCTCAAGAACACCGATGCAACATGGAAGTTCGCCGTGTTTCACTTCCCGCCTTTTGATCCCGACGGGGATGAGCCGGATATCCTAAAGTGGTGGGTGCCGCTGTTTGACGAGTACCACGTGGACTTTGCGCTTAGCGGTCACGTGCACCACTACCTGCGATCCAAGCCGCTGCGCGGTGGAAAGGTGGTCGACTCGCCCAAGGATGGGACTATCTATTGCGTTACCGTAAGCATCCCGGGCGACATGCGCCGTCCGCAGAAGCCCGACTACGCGGAATTCACCGATTTCTCGCCCAAGGCCTTCTGCAACGCCTTTACCGTAGACGGCAATCGTTGCACCATGCAGGCGATGGACCAGGACGGCAAGATTTGCGATGAGGTGACAGTGGAAAAGTAGTCCTCAAAATGGCGCCGTGATATCGGCCAGAACAGTTTCTTTTTCAAGCGTGGTTTCGGGCCTGAAAAAGGCGGCCCGACACAAACAGAATCCAATTGCCAACACAACCCCACCCCACAGAGCGCAACGCGCCAACGGCATGGTATCGAGATCGCCCCGAAAGAGGAAATATGTTCCGATAGAGACTGCATTCTGCACAGTGTGCCCCATAATGCAGAGGCCCAAGGAGCGTGTCCGGAAGTACCACCATCCCCACATCAGGGAGGACAGGAACGCAATGAGTGCACCGCCCATTTCCGCATGTGCCAAGGAAAACAACGCTCCGGTAATTACAACGGCTGTAAAAGGCCGAAATCTTCGGAAGAGCCCACGGAGAATAATCCCTCGGAACAGCCATTCCTCAAACATCGGCAACACCAGCGGTGGCAGGGCAAAAACCAGCAAACCTTCAATGGGTGTTGCCTCCCGGGTTGTGAACCCCCTGAACCGGCCCCACGATTCCAGTGTGGGCATGAAGTGCCCCACCCACTGAAAGTAGGTGAGAGCAACAAGCGCCATGCCGGATGCCATGGCCAAACATCCAAAGACAGCCACAGTTCCTTTCAGAAGACCAAATCGGGGATGGGTATACGAAGTGAAAGACGGAACAAGACGGCTTGCCGTCAGCGTAACGAGTGGCACTGAAATCAAGCTGGTTACCAACACGGCCATGGGTTCTCGCTGATAGGAGGTGTTGAAAGAAGCGTCAGCGGCCAGAACACAACCTTTCTCAACAAGTTGAACGCCGGGGATGGCTAGCGAAACAACAAGCGCCTGCAACAGACTTGGGAACGCTGACACATAGTCCGCTCCCTCTCTTGCATGCTCAGCAACAGCCATAAGAGCATCCCTCCACGATTTGTCTGACCTTCGTACCCTTGTTTCTGCAACCCATAGACACCGCTTCGCCGAACAAATACAAGGTGAAAAGTCGCACTTGAGTCGTCCTAGAACCCTACGGCGCCAATTCCACGTTGGAAACTCCGGCGGTGCCGGCGTGGAAGATGTTGTTGCTGAAATGCAACCCCTCAGGCAGCGGCGCGCGCGGGGTTCTGCCTTCGCTCCAGGGGCCAATGTATACCGCATAGCGGTAACGGGGCGCGGGCTGTTTTATTTCGGCACCATCGGGTTCGCCGTCGCGTCCGGTGTTGTAGACGATGTTGCCCTGCACAATGACGTCGCGCAGCGGCGGGTTCTCCGGCAGTTGGCCCTCGAAGAAGGCCATGGCAAAGCTGCCGCCCTGGTTTTCGCGGGCACCGCCCCAGTTCCAATACTCGTTTCCGTAGCCGTATTCGGAAATGATGTTGTTGGCGACGATCGTGCCGCCGTCGACGTTGGCGGCGCGGGCGGGCTTGTCGTCCTTTGCCGCTTCAGCCGTGTGGGACGCCGCGCCCGGGTTGAGCAGGATGCCCCAGAGATCGACCCGCGTGATGATGTTGTTGCTGACCACCAGATTGCGGGCGCCGTGGGTCAGCTTGATGCCCATCATGCCGCGGTTGACCGTATTGTTCGAGCAGATGACATAGTCGCTGTGGAGGTCTATGCCCTGGGCCGCATTCTCAATGTAATTGCCCGTGATCGTCGTGTATGCGGTGGCCTCGGGACTGGTGACGACGATGGCTGAGCCCTGGTGCCAGTTGTCCACATGGCCGCGTTCCACCGCGCTCTTGCCCAGGTCGCCGGCCTTGGTCGGGTATTTTCCGTCGGTCAATTCGCCCAGTTTGTGCTGCTCCTTCATCTCGCGCGTGGGCATCAGATTATGGTCCACGATGCGGTTGTCGGCGATGACTGTTCCGGTGCTCTCGCGCACCATGATGCCCGTGCCGTCAATGCAGCGGAAGGCGTAGCCGTAATGAACATTGCCGCCGCTGTCGCCCGTGCGATCATCCACGGCAATGCGCTTGTAGTTGGTGATTTCACAGTTGCGCACAGTGCAGTCGGACGCGTTGCGCAGGTCCACCGCGGCATCGCGCGCGCGGCAGCCCACCACCCGCAGTCCCTCCATCGAAGCGTTCTGCGCATCCGTCACAAGCACGCCCGGTGCGGTGGCGTCTTTCGCGCCCTCGGCGCGCGTGAGCGTGAGGTCGCGGAGGCGCACGCCGCGCGCATGGTCGATGCGCACCACCGCCTTGTCGGCACTGTCCTGAATGATGGTGCCGTAGCCGTACAGACCGTTGCCATCCTTGTTCAATATCACGGTGTCGGATACGTGGTATTCTCCGGGAGGCACAAGCAGCATGCGCCCGGGATTGGCGTCGATGGCCGCCTGAATCGACGGATAGTCGGCGATGGAGATTTCACCCGCCATGGAGACCAACGGCGTCAGGATGAGGGCGATGAAGACAGTGCAACGCATGAACATACTCCTACGGTTTCGGCGGCGCGTCCAGCACGGCGTCTTGTGTGAGGGCCACGTTCCGCAGCAGGCCGTGGTATTGATACTGCTGTGACGCATCGCAATAGTTGCCCAGAATGAGTGGACGCGGGGCGGGCACATTGCGCACCGTGATGTTGCCTTGAAACACCCATTCGCCGTTGATGGTCAGCCGCAGCCGCGCGCCGTCAAACACGAAACGGCAGGCATACCACTTGCCTTCCTCGATGGCGGGACCCTGCGCGTCGCCGCCGGGCGTGCGCACGATAAGCTGTCCACCAAGGATCTGCACAAACCAGCCGTCGATCTGCCATGCGCCGTGGCACAGCAGTACGGGCATACCGTCCACGCGGTCGGCACGGAAGCTGAAGTCCAGCGTGAACGCATGGTTCAGGTCCATGGCTTCAGGCCTGTTTTCGGCGACGAGACGCCCATCGTCAAAGCGAGCACCTTCCGGGGTGTACGCGACTGAGCCCTGAACGGAGGCACCTTCCGGCGCCGTCGTCAGCGGCCACTGGATGGCGGGGGCAATGACGGGGGCGGGAAAGGCCACGGTCACCTCGCCGGGGCCGCCCTCGCGGCCGGCCACGTTAAGCGGCGTGACGCGGTAGGTCCAGCGCCCGTCGCCGGGTGTGT
>CAIJOU010000359.1 GCA_903822375.1 Candidatus Hydrogenedentota bacterium | reverse complement strand
GGCGCAGCACGCCATCCTGCTTTCAAAGACGTAGAACGGGCCGATGTAGGAGAGGCTGACATCCTGGCCGCGCATGAGCCGTATCACCGCCTCTGAATCACTGGCGTCGCAGACTGCACCACGGAATTTTGGTCCATGGTCCGCAGCCAGTTGGCGGACCTTGGTTTCGTTGATGTCGGCAAGGACCACCTCCTGAACTGCGCTGTCCTCCGCAAGCAAGGACAACAGCGGCACCGCCATGTCTGCGCATCCGCCGAGCACCAGGACCTTCATGGCATTCCCTCCTCGCCAGGGCCGGGCAACCAATCTTGCCGCGTACCCCGCCTGTATTCAGTCTAGAGAGTGCAGCCGGACAAGTTCAATATCCCTGTGTTTCTACCCCAAAAGGGGCAACGCGGCGCGGAATTCTCCAACGCCGGAGTTGCCGGCGGTTCGGTCACTTACAGAACTCTTTGCAGAATATGGACTTGCAGAAGACGCCAATTTTGGCATGCCTTATGCTTGCATGGAGGGTGCATACAGTGCATGTCGCAGTGATTTGCCGAGGACAGACTTCAGGGTCTGTGATGAAAGAAAGGAGCAAGAAATGAGTATGTTCAGAGAACGGTCCAAATGGATTCCGCTTTGCGGAATAGCTGTAGTATTTATTGGCGCACTTACCCTTGTCATGGCACAGGCCAAACCCGCCGTCGCCGCGGACAGGTCGCAGTCGCTTGCAACGGTGCAAGCGCTGAGTGACGCCTTTGAACAGGTGGTCACCGACACATCACCCGCCGTGGTGAATATCCGCGTTGAAAAGAACATGAAGAACGGCCCCATGGTCTTCGAGGAGTCCGAAGGGGCGCCCATGGACCCCAATGAGCTATTCCGTCGCTTCTTCGGCGGGCCGCCGATGGGCGGCCGGCGCGGCATGCCCAACAACCAGGAAGAGGATTCCGAGTCGGTGCCCGTGCCCGTCGGCGAAGGTTCGGGGTTCATTATCTCTCCGGACGGCTACATCGTGACAAACCACCACGTGGCCAATGATGCGGACAATCTGAAAGTGACTCTGGAGGATGGGCGTAGTTTTGACGCGAAAGTGGTCGGAACCGACCCGCAGACGGAGATCGCGCTCATCAAGGTGGAAGCAACAGGTCTGCCCACAGTGAAACTGGGAGATTCCGACAAGGTCCGCGTGGGTGAGTGGGTGCTGGCCATAGGCAGTCCTTTCGGCCTCAAGCACTCGGTCACTTCAGGCATCGTGAGTGCCCGGGGCCGCGGCAATGTCAATATTGTTGACTATGCCGACTTCATCCAGACCGACGCGTCCATCAATCCAGGCAACTCGGGCGGGCCGTTGCTGAACATGCAGGGCGAGGTGCTTGGCATGAACACCTTCATTATGAGCCGCGGCGGCGGCAGCAACGGCGTCGGATTCGCGATTCCGGCCAACATGGTCAAATACATCACCGACCAGTTGCGCGACAAGGGAAGCATCACGCGCGGATTCCTGGGCATCAATATCCAGGAAGTCACGCCCGACCTGGCCAAGTGGTTTAAACTCAATGAAAATCACGGCGTGCTCGTTGCCGAGGTGACAAAGGGCTCTCCTGCAGAAAAAGCGGGACTGCAGCGCGATGACGTCATCGTCGAACTGGACGGCCAACCCGTGGGCGAAATCGGCGCCTTCCGCAGCCATATCGCCACAACGGCCCCTGGCTCCTCGCTCAAGCTGAGTATCATCCGCGCCGGACAGCGCATCGAGAAGGCCGTCGAGGTGGGCACGCTGCCGAGTGACAAGACAGCCAAGGCCGGCGGCGGCGCGAAACAGGAGCCGCGCACCAAGCTTGGCATTACGGTGCAGGGCCTGAGCGATGACCTGGCCAAGCGCATGGGCTACGAGGGTGAAAGCGGCGTGGTGGTTTCGCAGGTGACGCCGGGTTCACAGGCGGCGCGCGCAGGCATCAAGCCGGGCATGCTGATCAAGGAAGTGAACCGGCAGGCCGTGAACAATCCGCGTGAATTTGAAGAGGCCGTTCAGAAAGGACCCAAGGACCAGGCCGCATTGCTCCTTGTCCAAGACGGTCAGTCCTCCCGTTACGTGGCGCTCGACATCTCATAGCCACGGAACGGATTCACATACCCCACAACACCGCGGGGTCCGGAAACGGACCCCGCGGCCTTTGTGTTGCTGCAGGTGTGCGCATGCGTGGCAGCCCCCCCGGCTGCCGGGATGCGATGAATGCCCAAGGGATGACAGGCGAGGGCGACTGTCCTACATTTTCTTTGCCGCCGCGCGAATCGCCGCTGCGTTGTCGAAAATCTCCTGACGCGGAATGCCAGCCGCCTCATAAAGGGCAAAGATGTTTTCGTCCGGAGTCTCGGGCGGGATGGTGTGCGAGGCGGCGAGGATATAGCCGCCGCCGTCCGACGTCATGCCTCCCACCAACCGCTCCGTGGCGCGGCGCACGTCATCGGCCGATCCATTAGGCAGCACGCCCTGCGTGTCGACGCCGCCCATGAAGCTGAGACGCGACCCGAATTCGCGCTTGAGATCAAGCGGGTCCATGCCGGGGCAGTTGCACTGGACCGGGTTGAGGATGGTAATGCCTATTTCGATGAGGTCGGGGATGATGTCGCGCAGCGCGCCGCAACAGTGGTAGGCCACGGGCAGACCCCGCCACAGCCCGACGTCGACGATGCGCGCCAAGTGCGGTTTGACCAGTTCGCGCCAGAGGGCGGGGCTCATCATGAGCGCCTGCTGGCCCGCCACATCGTCGCCCGTCCACAGCCAGTCCACGTCAAAGCGCTCGCATGCAGCCACCGACAGCATGACCGAGAAATCAGCGCAGCGCGCAAACATCGTGTCGGCCATGGGGCGGTTCAAGGCCATGTCCAACATGGCGTCCTCCATGCCGCGCAACCGCCAGTACATCTCGAAGACGCAGGGGGAAACGTCCACACCGACGAAGTCATCCCCCCGGTTCTCCAGCAGGGGCAGCATGCGCTGCATGAGAAACTCCATATGCTCCGCCGGAAAGCGGTAGCGCAGCACCTCCTCGGGCGCGAGGCCCGCCAGGGGAAAACCCTCAATCTGGTTGAACTCGCCCCGCTTGACCCAGTGCACGCCCCATTCATCGGTGTGCGCGTCACCCTCGTTCTCGTGGACAATCCCCTCCATGGCATAGTTGTTGTTCACCCAGGTCTGGCGGATGTCATTGCCCATTGCCTCGGCCACGCGCCCGACAGGAATCTCCAGCAGCGCGGCCAGCCGTTGCGCCGTGGAGGGGTGAAACCACATAAATACGGGAACACGGTCCGCCGCTTCGCGCCGCAACGCCGCCAGGGTTCTTTCGCGTGAGTTCATGGCCGGGCTTCCTGTCTGTTGCTTGGACCTGGGATTTTGCTGTTTCCGTCGGTATACTACAGCAAATTTGGGTTTCCGCGCATGGGAGGAATCGGATATGCGCGACCAGGGCGGCGGACGCACACAGCGAACAGGAGTTTGTGATGATCAGGACAGTATCTTTCGTGGTGGCGGTGGCAGTGCTGGCGTTTACGGCATCTGCGCAGGAGAATTGGCCGCAGTGGCGCGGCCCGGACCAGAACAATATTGCGGCGACAGCAGATCCGCCGGTGACATGGAGTGAAACGGAGAATATCGTGTGGAAGACGGAACTGCCGTCTTGGAGCGGCGGTTCGCCCAT